>NZ_JARAVK010000077.1:0-37262 GCF_033792765.1 Streptomyces sp. PA03-6a
CCCCCTGAGCCCTGGGGCGGCCCGGTCGTCCGGGCCGCCCCACACGGCACGTCCCCTGTTCCCCGCGCGGGCCGGGAGGGCAGCCTGGTCCCGTCTGAAACCGGGTTGGGCGCGGCGGGGCCCCCTCCGGCGTGGAGGGGGCGTGGTGCCGCCGGCGTCCGGGGTGGGCCGTCGCCGGTTCAGATCGTCGGTGTCTCGTCGACGTGTTCCTGGTGGAGTTCGAGGACGAACTTCCAGCCGGCGCTGGCTTCCATGAACCGCACCCGGGTGGGGTAGATGTCCAGGGCGCGGCGGTCCCGGTTCTGGCCGGTCGTACCCTTGCGCCCGCGGGCCGGCTCTTCGAACAGGTCGACCTTGACGTCCGGCACCGCGACGACTTCCTCGTTCCAGCGCTGGACGATTCCCGCGCCGAACGCCTCCCGTGCGGCGGCGTAGAGCGACTCGAGGGACGCGGTGTTGCCGCCGGGCACGAAGAGGGCGAGGTTCAGCAGGACGCCGGCACTGGCCAGGACCTCGATTTCCTCTCCGGCCTCGTCGGCAACCCATATCCCAGGCTGCTCCGCGTCGTCGGGGAGGATGTGGACTTCCTCGCCGAAGACCGTCCTCGCGGTGAAGGATCCGCCCTCGAAATTCTTGCCCGACTTCGTGAGGGATGCCGGCGCGTAGCAGCCGAGGGGGAGATCATCCATGGCTGCCGAGACGAAGACCTCGTCCTTGAGGCCCAGTTCCGAGACCTCCTCGGCCGTCAGACGCCGGGCCGTAACCTTGCTGGTGTTCACAGTCTTTCCCTTTCTTCGTATAGCCCCACCGGGAGTTCGGCAGCCTGCTGCTCGCGGCTGGGCCGCGGTCTGTCGACTGCCCCGGTGGTGACTACGCGTCACGTAGCGTAAGTGGCAGGCGCGTCGTGTGACGTCGCCACCCCCGGACAAGATCCCAGAAGCCTCCTGCTCCTCACGATCGGGGCATGCAGCCTGTTCAGGGATGCGTCGTCTTCCGCGGCAGCGCGGTTCGCAGGGGGAGCCACGCGCGGTGAGTCTAGTGCGGGGGACTGACAGCGCAGCGGCGTCAGCGCCCCACCGGGCGCCGTCGAAGCCCCTTGCCGGTGCGGGAATGGTCGCCCCTTGTCGGCCCGGAGGTGCCGGTGCTGCATTTTCCCTCCGCGTACCAGGCTGCAGGCGATGGCTGTCACCCGTGTTCACCCGGTACGTCTGCCTTATGTGGCATCAGACGGGTTTAGTTCGCCGTCATGGCCCCGATCCCGTGGGGCAAGTCCCCCACTGTCGCCGAGCATCAACTGGCCAACCGGTGGCTACAGTTCACAGCGAATATCGGTCGGGCTCCCACTGACCCAGCTCATGACCACCGTTCCTGCGCAGAAGCCGGGGCAGCACGACCAGCGAGATATCGATCGAGAACCGCCTGGCTATCAGGGGTGAAGGTCCACTGCTGCAGAGCGCGCCGCAGCTCGGACTCGGTCAGCCACCCGTGCCAGGCCACCTCTGCCGGATCAGGGGCGACGATCTGCGGAAGCACGGCGTCACAGACCGCAAGCCAGTGAGGGCTGAGCCCGCCCCGGTTGAGGAACTTGAACCGAAAGTGCGCTGTCGCCCGCACTCCCAGCTCCTCGCTGAGCTCGCGGGCAGCTGCCTGCTCATAGGACTCGCCGACTCCCGCAGCACCCCCGATTCCGAGTTCATAGTGCCCTGGGAAACGGGACAGGTGCTCGGCCCGCCGATGCACGAGAAAACGGCCTTGCCCATCGCGGCACACCACCACGCCAACCCGGTGCAGCCAGCCCTCCCGAACGGCGTCCCGCCGACTGACCACCCCCAGCACACGGTCCTGAGCGTCGACGCGTTCCACGAGTTCATCCACGACGCGGAGGATCGCACAACCCACTGACACCCGCTCGGAATGACCGGACCGTCACACAGTCTTCGAGCACTCAGACCGGCCCCACCCCACCGAACGAAGGATCACGCCCCTGTCTCAATTCTCAATGACTTGCCGGCTGGCAGACCCGGCCGGGCCGCATCGCCACAACCTCGTCCACTGCCTCAAGGCACGCCCGGGCGCCGGGCAGTTCGCGGCGCGCATCCAGGTTCTGGCGCTGAGCCCGGGCCGGTCGGCCGGGTGAGGTGGAAGCCTGCCGCACCCCGAGTGGCCGGTCGGCCCGCCGGGTTTCCAGGGCGGGCCTGCCAAGTGCTGTGCCGTGCGCGGTGGTGCACATCAACGCCCGCGAACGAGCCCGTCCGGACCGGGCTGCCTCCCCGACGGCAAGGCCTCGTGGACCCGCCTCGGCGTGGGCGACGGGCTCGCAGGCCGGGCCACCGGGCCAGCCCGCTGCCACGTGGACGCGATGGCCTCATCGGCTTAAACCGATTCATTGATCCCTCGAATCTGTCCCATCAAATCTGTCCAACCCGTTGCCATGGGGGGTGTTGGCCGCCAGGGTGTGATTGAAGCGTTTCAGTACCCTTCTTGAGGAGCACCCGTGCGTCAGCAGATCACCGCGGTGGTCGCTGCATCAGTCTTCGTCGTGGCGGCACCCGCGACGGCGACGGCAGCGAGTCCACCCACCGCCTCCACCGCCTCCGCCGCCGCTGCAACGAGCGTCGGCGATTTGACGGTCAACGCCCTTGACGACCCGCTCGGTATCCCGTTGGCGGCCCCTACCCTCGGCTGGCAGCTCGGCTCCGAGCGCCGCGGCGTCACGCAGCGGGCCTACGAGATACACGTCGCCACTTCGGCCGACCGCCTCGGCAATCCCGATGTCTGGGACAGCGGCAAGGTCTCCTCCCGTCAGTCGGTCGGCGTCCGCTACGGCGGCCCCGCGCTGCAGCCGCACACCGACTACGTCTGGTCCGTCCGCGTATGGGACGACCGGGGCATCGCCTCCAAATGGAGCGCGCCCGCCACGTTCGGCACCGCACTGGGCGACCGGCCGTGGACCGCCGCGTGGATCGGTGCGGACACACCGGCGCTGGGTGCCAAGTGGACCGACTACACGATCAAGTTCACCGCCTCCGACATCAACGGGGCACTTGGCGTCTACTTCCGCGGTCAGGACACCGAGAACGCCTATATGTGGCAGATCAGCGACGCCGATGACGCGCTGCGCCCGCACGTCAAGCGCAACAGCAACTACTCGGTCCTCAAGGCGACACCGTTCCCGGCCGGCTTCGACTTCGCCGCCGAGCACGACTACGCGATCGCCGTCGACGGCGCCACGATCACCACCACCGTCGACGGCAAGCAGCTGGACCAGCGCACCGATGCGACGTTCGGCGGCCCCGGCACGATGGGCTTCCGCACCAGCGGCACGGAGCGCGGTCTGGTCCGCGACGTCACGGTCACCAGCGACGACGGAACCGTCCTGGTCGACACCGCCTTCCCTGCGGGCGACCGCACCTTCGCGTCCGGCACCGTGACCGACGGCGGCCTGCGCGTCGACAGCGCGGGCGGGGAAGCCTGGCTGCGCCGCGACGAGCCTGTCCCGCTGCTGCGCAAGGAGTTCGATCTCGGCGGTAAGAAGGTCGCCCGGGCACGCGTCTACGCATCGGCACGCGGCGTGTACGAACTGCGGCTCAACGGCGCCCGGGTGGGCAGCGCCGAACTCGCACCCGGCCTGACGGCGTACGACAAACGCATCGACTACCAGACCTACGACGTGACCCGGCAGGTCCGCGCCGGCGCCAACGTGCTCGGCGCCGAGGTCGCACCGGGCTGGTACAGCGGCAAGGTCGCCATGTTCGGCACCGACGTCTACGGCAAGGACAACTCGGTGATCGCCGAGATGCTGGTCGAGTTCACCGACGGCACCAGCACCACCGTCCGTACCGACGGCACCTGGACCACCACCGGCGGTCCGACCCGCGAGGCCGACCTGCTCGACGGCGAGTCCTACGACGCGCGGGTGGCGAAGCAGGTGGGCGGCTGGGACAAGCCGGGCTTCGACGACGCGCACTGGGCCACGGCGGACGTCCGCGACGAGCCGGTGAACGTACTCGAGCCACAGACCGCGGTCGACGTACGGGTCACCCAGGAGCTCAGGACCGCGAAGCGGATCGCCTCGCCGACCGCCGGCGTCTACCTCTACGACCTCGGGCAGAACATGGTCGGCCACGTACGCCTCACCCTCAAGGGCCAGCCGGGCCGGACGGTGAAGATCCGGCACGGCGAGGTGCTCAACCCCGACGGCACGCTCTACACCGCGAACCTGCGCACCGCGAAGGCGACCGACCACTACACCTTCGCCACCGACCAGCCGGAGACCTTCGAGCCGTCGTTCACCTTCCACGGCTTCCGGTACGTCGAGATATCCGGCGTCGACGAGGCCCCCGCGGCCAAGGACCTGACCGGTGTCGTCGTCGGCACCGACGGCGACCTCACCAGCAGCCTCGACACCAACTCCGACCTGGTCGACCAGCTGCAGAGCAACATCGTCTGGGGCATGCGCGGCAACTTCCTGTCGATTCCCACGGACACCCCGGCGCGCGACGAGCGGATGGGCTGGACCGGCGACATCAACGTCTTCGCCCGCACCGCCGTCTACAACATGGACGCACAGTCCTTCCTGACCAAGTGGCTGCAGGACCTGCGGGACACCCAGCGGCCCAACGGTTCCCTGCCTGGCGTCGCCCCCGTGGTCCCCGGCCGCTTCGACGGCGGCTACGAGTCGGCCGGCTGGATGGACTCCGGCGTGCACGTGCCGTGGACGGTGTGGCAGGCGTACGGCGACACCGACGTCATCCGCGAGAACTACGACATGATGAAGGGCTACGTCGACTTCCTCGACGCCGACTCCACCGGCCACATCCGTTCCGCCGGCGGCTATCTCGACTGGCTCAACCTCGACGACGCGACCCCGGCCGACGTACTCGACACCGCGTTCGTCGCCAAGAGCACCCGCGAGTTCGCGCAGATGGCGGCCGCCATCGGCCGGGACGGCGACGCGGCGGCGTACCAGCAGCGCTACGAGGCGATCAGGTCGGCGTACCAGTCGGCGTTCATCGGCGCCGACGGCACCGTGAAGGGCGACAGCCAGACCTCGTACATCCTGACGCTGACCAACGACCTCGCCCCCGCCGACCGGCGTGACGCGATCGTCGCCAAGTTCGTCAAGACCCTCGAGCGCCGCGACTACCACCTGTCGACCGGCTTCCTCGGCGTCGACGGACTGCTGCCGGCACTCACCCAGGCGGGCCGCTCCGACATCGCCTACCGGCTGCTGCAGCACAAGGACTACCCGTCCTGGGGCTACGAGATCGGGAAGGGCGCGACCACCGTCTGGGAACGGTGGAACTCCATCAACCCCGACGGCACCTTCAACGACGTGGGGATGAACTCGTTCAACCACTACGCGTACGGCGCGGTCGGCGAGTGGATGTACCGCACCATGGCGGGTGTCTCGGCGGCCGAGCCGGGCTACCGCAAGGTGCTCATCGCCCCCGAGCCCGGTGAGGGCATCGACCACGTCGACTTCAGCCACCAGACGCCGTACGGCACGGTGCGCAGCGCGTGGAGCACGACCAGCGGGACGATGAAGCTCGACGTCACCGTGCCGGCGAACACCACCGCCGAGGTGCGCATCCCGGCGGCGAACCGCTGGGCGGTCACCGAGGGCGGCACGCCGATCAGTGACGTCGACGACGTGAGATACGTCGAGCAGGCCGACGGGGACGTGGTGCTGGAGGTCGGCTCGGGGCACTATGCGTTCGCGGTCGACCCGGTGCTCGGGGACCTGGGGGCGGCCCGGGAGCAAGCAGCGTCGTTCTCCGACGACGTCGACGCGCTGCAGGTGCGTGGCGCCGGCAAGATCGCCAAGGGTCACCTGCAGGTGCGCACCGCCCTGATGCGGACCGAACTCGCAGCCGCCTGGCGCCTGCAGAGTGAGGGCGCGGACGAGCGGCTGACCGCCGCCGCGGTGCACCGTGCGCTCGCCGGCGTGGCGGACCTCGACCGATGGACGCAGACGTACGCCGATCAGGGCACCATCGACAAGACGGCGGCCACGGCGCTGCGTGATGCACTGACCGGTATCGAACGGACCCTCTCGCGGGCATCGTCGCGCCTGGTCGGCGCAGTCGCCACGCTGGAGGTGCCGGCCGACGAGATCCTCCCGGGCGATGTCGTCCGCGTGACCGTGGCGTTGAAGAACACCGGCAAGCGGCCACTGACCGGCGTCGATTCATCTCTGCAGGCGCCCAGCGGCTGGACGGTGAAGCCCGTGGGCCGGCACGCGTCCACCACAGGCGCGGGCAGTACGGTCAAGCACGCCTACGACGTCACCGTGGCGACCAACGCGCAGGCGTCCATGGCCGACCTCACCGGCTCGGTGTCCTACCAGTACGCGGGAGGAACGGCGACGCTACCGGTGTCGGCGGGCCTGCCGGTCGCCCCCGGCGTCGCCATCGACGGTGTGTCCACCACGCCTGACCCGGCCGGCCCGGGCCAGGAGGCCACCGTCGCCACCGTGCTGACCAACCGCACCGATGTGGTGCAGTCCGGCAAGCTCACGCTCGCCCTCCCCGAGGGCTGGCCGACCCCGAACCCGGTCGCCTACCAACTGAACCCGGGGGAGAAGAAGACGGTCCAAGCCGTCGTGACGGTGCCGCTCACCGTCGTCGGCCAGGCGGCCACGGTCACCGTGGCGACCGGCTCCACGCCGGCGGAGCAGGCGACCGGCACGATCGCGGTCTCGCTGCCCACCCCACCCGCGCAGTCGAGCGACCACGTCGACCTCGGTGACGGGCCGTCGGAGTCCGCCCACCGGCTGACGGCGTCGGAGCACTCGGGGACGAACATCGAGGCCGGGCTGACACGGCGCTACACCCACTCCTCCTACCCGGGTGGCTGGATGGAGTTCGACGCCGCCGTACCGACCACGGGCCGCTTCGTGGTCCGCATCGTCGAGACCTTCGACGGCGCTCGGCGCAAGACCTATGACGTCCAGGTCGACGGCCAGGTGGTGCACAGCGTCGACCTGAGGCGAAGCGAGGGCGGCCAGGGCACCATCACCCACCAGTTCGTGGTCGACCCCTCCGCCGGCACGTCGGACGGCACCGTGCGGCTCCGCTTCCAGGACACCGGCGCCGACTACGACCCCTCGATCGCCGACGTGTGGGTGATGCCAGTCGACTGATGTAGCCGACGACACCTCGTGTGCCTGAGCACCCCGTGACGGGGTGCTCAGGCACACGACCCGCGGCAAGGGCAAGGCCATCTGGCACGCCCTTGCCTGTGCGCTGGGGCCCCGCGGCCCTGGACGGTTGATCGGTGTCGCGATACCCCGCCGGCCGTGCCGCCTCTCGCCTGGGGCCTGTCCGCGGATACTGCCGATGAACTCGGGTGCCGCCACGCTGCCGGCACGTCGTACGACGACGAGGATCTTCCGGCCGTGCCTGCGGTCGATCACCGCGTCGTCGGTCTTCGTCGCTGTCGCACCGGGTGCGAGGGTGCCCGCCAGAGGCGCGGCCCCGTTCCGGAACGCGCTGGGTGTGGCGATGGCCGCGTCCTCGGTGGCACTCATGACGACGGTCGATAACCAAGCCTGTGACGCGCAGCCATGATGCGCCCGCCCACGCTCAGCTCGACCGGCCGCGGGTGGCCGGCCCATCGGACGTCCTTCTCGCGGCGACGCGGGTGCGTTGGCGTGCGGTGACCCTGGGGCTGGGCGATCCCGCCCAGCCCCAGGGTCAGGAACTCCGCCCGCGTGATGCTGGTCCGGGCTGGTCTCAACCCGGCTGGTGCCGATCGTGTAAGCGCTGGCGGACCGCCGGTCCCCAGCCAACGTGAGCCAGGAATCCCCGTCCTTTGGGACGGGGAGGATGTCAAGTCAGCTGGTTGCGCTCCAGGGAGAAGAAGGTGACCTGGTAGAAGCTGCTCTGCACGTGTGAGGGCAACTGCCGCACGTGATCGGCATGGATGGTGGTGTAGACGTCGTGCCTGGTCATTCCAGGCGCGGGTGTGTAGGTGCCGGAGAAGGTCATCAGATCCTGGTCACGATGGCTGAAGGTGATGATGAAGCAGTATTCGACGAGTGGTTCCGCGGGGTGCGACATGGCCGCCTCTTGGTGGTGTGGGTTGGGCTCATCAGTGCGGACGAACGCGTGATCCGTCGGGTTGCGCGGGGGCGGCATGAGGGGCCGGCACGAGCCCGGGGTGGGGTTCTGGGCGGCGCGTCAGCCCGAGGCGCCGTTGCGCCGGGCGTAGGCGCGGGCTGCACGGGCGCGGTCGCCGCAGCGGATGGAGCACCAGTGGCGCCGGCCGTGGGTACGCATGAGGAACCGGTCGCAGGGGGCGGAGCCACAGGTGGCGAGGATGCCGGCGTCGGGACCGGTGAGCAGGTCGGCGGCGTCGGCGGCGAGGGTCGCCAGTGCGTGGTTGACGGCCTGGTCGGTGGGGTGTGCCTGGATGCGGCGCAGTCCCTGAGCCCCGTCCCAGGCGAGGAGGGGTGCGGTGGGTACAGCCGTGAGTGCCTCGTTCACCGCGCTCAGGGAGTCTTCGGGCGGCGTGGTGCCGGTGACGCGGGCGGCGAACAGGGCGCGTACGTGTGCGCGAAGCGCGCGCATCCGCTGTGCGCACACCTCGTACAACTGCACGTCCGGGGTGGTCAGGTCGTGGGCGACGAGCCAGTGCATGGCGGATCCGGGGGTGGCGAGCAGGTCGTAGCTCTGGCCCGCGGGCAGGGTCGCGGCGGTGTTGGCGAAGTCCAGGGAGCGGTGCTGGCCGGCACCCGGAGCTGGGGGCAGGGCGGTCCGCGCTGTGTCGGTGGCCAGGGTGTCGTCCATGCTTCTCATGGTAGCGGTTGCTTTTTTCCGTGAGCCCTGCCTAGCCTGGTGTCACGTTAAACGCGGATCTTTTGCGTGAGGAATGAGGAAGACGTGATGTCCGAGCTCAACGCCGATCAGTTCCCGGTCCGCACGTACGGCGGCCCGACCGCCTTGTTCGAGTACGGCGGCCTGCGGTTCTTGACCGACCCGACGTTCGACGGCCCCGGCGACTACGGCCGGCCCGGCCGCCCGGTCCTGACCAAGACCGCCCCCTCCACCGGCACCCCCGCCGATGTCGGCCCCGTCGACGTGGTCCTGCTCTCCCACGACGAGCACCCCGACAACCTGGACACCTCCGGCCGTGCTCTGCTCGCCGACGTCCCCCTCACCCTGACCACCCCCGGCGGAGGCGAGCGCCTCGGGCAGAAGGCCAAGGGCTTGGCCGACTGGGAGACGGTCGAGTTGGAGCGCCCGGGCGGCGGCACCGTCACCGTCACCGGTGTTCCCGCCATCCACGGCCCCGGCCCGCGCGGGGAGGTCGAGCCCTTCACCGGCCAGGTCGTCGGTTTCGTCCTGACCGGAGAGGGCCTTCCCACGGTCTACGTCAGCGGCGACAACGCATCCCTCGACGCCGTCAAGGAGATCGCCGAGCGCTTCGCCCCGGTGGACACCGCCATCCTGTTCGCCGGTGCACCTCGTTTTCCCGTGCTCTTCGACGGCAACCTGATCGTCCTGGACAGCGCGCAGGCCGCCGAGGCCACCCGGATCCTCGACGCCCGCCGTGTCGTCCCGGTCCACCACGACAGCTGGGCCCACTTCACCGAGGGCCGCGAGGACCTGGAGGCCGCCTTTGCCGCCGCGGGTCTGGCCGACCGCCTGGACCAGGACTGGGCGCAGCGTTCCTCAGCCTGAACCGTGGACGAGGCCCTCGTGCATGTCCGGCGCGTCAGCCCTGGTCCGGGTGCGGTGCGTTCGTGTCGAGGCGGGCGAACAGGTCGGCGACCAGGGGTGCCGCGTGCTGTTCGAGGTAGAAGTGCCCGCCGGGGAAGGAGCGTGTGGCGAAGCCCGACCGGGTCACTGCGGACCAGGCGTTCACCGCGTCCTCGTCGACGTGCTCGTCCTGGTCGCCGTAGTAGGCGACGACTGGAACGGCCAGAGTCGGCGGCGGGACCGTGGCCTCGTAGGCGTCGAGGAGGCGGTAGTCGCCCCGGATCACCGGAAGGAACAGCTCCCGGAGCTCCGGGTTGGCGAGCACCTCCGCATTGGTGCCGCTTATGGCGACCAGTTCCTCGACCAGTTCCTCGTCGCTCGCGTCGGCGAGATTCCGGGAGCGCATCTTCTCGGGACCGGGCCGACCCGAGACGAACAATGCCTCGAGTCCGGTCGCGACGGGAGCCGCCGCCAGGCGTGCCGCGACTTCGAATGCCACGGAAGCGCCCATGCTGTGGCCGAAGAGGACCAGCGGACTGCCGGCGAGCTTCGCACATGCCTGAGCGATCGGCTCGGCGAGCTCCTCCATGCGCTGGGCCGGCGGTTCGGCAAAGCGGTCCTCCCGCCCCGGGTATCTGACGGCCAGCAGTTCGACATCGTCGGGAACGAGTCCGGCCCAGGAACGGAAGAAGCCGGCCGATCCTCCCGCGTGCGGGAAGCAGATGAGCCGCAGGCGTGGGGCGCGGCAGTTCCGCACCTGTCGGAACCAGGGGTGAAGCGACGTCCCACTGGCCGGGCGGTGCATCACGTCTCTTCTCTTCTCTGTTGTCAGCGTCGGGCTTCGGTCCTTCCGCCACTCTGCTACGTCAGGACGGCACCGGCCGGCTGATGCGCGGTGGTTTGAGGAAGGTGGTGAGTACCCCTGGTGCGGCGCCGGATTTCCTTGGCCAGCCGTTCCTGCGGAGTGTGCGGATCAGTCCTGCCGCCAGATCTCACGTCGGAAGCCGGTGAAGGCTAGCACGTCGTTCCGGGTGGGATCGAAGTGCGGTGCGGCCTGTCACCTGGCGTTCCGTCATGTCACAACGTGAGACCTGAGCACCGGTGAGCGCCCCAAAGGTTGGGGCGCAGTAAACCTGCCGATGATCTTGCGCTCACCGGAGTGTTGCATTTGGTGAAAAGATGAACCAACCATGGAGCTTCAATTGCTATCCGGCCGTCGCGTGAGCGCGACCTCCCTCGAGCAGTACCCAGTACCAGAGAACAAGGAAATGGTCATGACGAACCCGTTCGAGGACCAGGACGCCCAGTACCTCGTGTTGGTCAACGCGGAGCGGCAGTACTCGCTGTGGCCGGTATTCGTCGAGGTCCCCGACGGCTGGGAGACCGCGTTCGGCGAGGCTCCTCGGCAGGACTGCCTGGACTACATCGAGCAGGCGTGGACCGACATGCGGCCGAAGAGCCTTGTTGACGCCATGGACGGCAACTGAGTCGTATCCGAGACAACAGGGGCTCGGTCGCGTCAGCCGCAGCGAAACCTTGCCGGGCGCGATCCAGCGCTCTCGGCGCAGGCCGTCGGCCGCATCGCGGTCCCGCTCCACGAGCCCCTCATGTCCGGGTCCGCTGATCTACTGAAACCTTCTATGCGCTCTCCAAGGCGAAACACCCGCCCGCAACTGCCCCGGCAGTTCCACGCCGTCTGGGCCTCGGTGACCGTCTCCAGTCTGGGTGACGGCATGCGGCAGGTCGCCCTTCCTCTGCTCACCGCCGACCTCACTGACGACGCCCGGCAGGTCGCGCTGGTGGCCTTCGCGGGACAGCTTCCGTGGCTTCTGGTCAGCCTGGTGTCCGGTGTCCTCGCGGACAGGCTTGAGCGTCGTCGTGTCCTGTGGCTCGTCGACATGGCACGGGCAGCGATCATGGCCGGTGTCGCGCTTCTCACGGTGTTCCACGGCCTGTCGATCCCCATGCTGGCCGGGGTCGCCTTTCTCCTGGGCTGCGGCCACACGCTCTACAGTGGCGCTTGGTCCGGCCTCGTGCCCTCCCTGGTCGCCCCTGAATCGCTGACCAAGGCCAACGGACGCCTCCAGGCCAGCTGGCTGATTGCCGGGAGCTTGGTGGGCGCCCCGGTGGGAGCCGTCCTTTTCGAGATCACACCGGCAGTGCCGCTCGTAATCGACACCTTGTCATTCATGTGCTCTGCAGGGCTCATTCTGCTGATGCCGGGTGGTCGTCCGGCCGCGTCCGGCGACACCCCTGACGCACGGCGGTCACTACGTGAGGACGCTCTGCACGGTCTCCGCTGGTTGTGGCGGCACGGTCTGCTGCGTCGTGTGTGGGCCATGTCCGCGCTGGTCAATCTCGTGGTGGCCGGCCTGATGTCCGTTCTGGTCCTGTACGCGCGGCAAACACTGGAAATGGGAAGCTCCGGCTATGCCCTGCTGGTGGCGGCGTTCGCGGTCGGTGGGATCGCCGGTGTGCCGCTTGCGTCCTACCTGGGGACCCGGATCGGTCCGGTCCGCGTGCTGTGGATCGGCTCACTGATCATGGGGGGCATCTGCGCCGGCATCGGCCTGGCCGGATCGGCCACGGCAGCGGTGCTGTTCGTCGCCTGGTACGGAGCGGTGAGCCTGGTGTGGAACGTCACTGCGGCTTCACTTCGCCAGACACAGGTTCCGGCCGGTCTGCTGGGCCGGGTCAGCATGACCTTTCAGATGGTCAACGTGGGTGCGGGCGCCTTGGGGGTCCTGCTGACAGGGCTGGTCTACTACGGCATCGGCCCCCGGGCTTCCTTCCTTGCCGGAGCGGTACTGTTGTGCCTGGCCGGCGCGTTTCTTTTCGGCTCCCGCGTCGATGCCGCAGTTGATGAGACCGCCGGCGCGCCGGCCCCGCTGGTGAACGTGGATCCGCATCTCCCGTGACGCGACGACGCTCCCGCCCCGAGCGGGTGGCGGCGACGCAGTGCCGGATGGGGTGGGCTGAGGGCCGCAGGAGCGGGGCCGTCGATCATGCGCGGCCTCGTAGGACCCGGGACCGGTTCGGTGCGGGGCTGACGTTGAGGCCCCGCCGTACGCGGTGCCCTGCCCGCGCGACGACCCATGTGCTGCTGCCGGAGGCGGTGCTGCCGCGCAGGACGGATGCCGTTGACCTGGCGTTTCGCATGCCGGGTCCGCGGGAGCGGGAAACTCGCTTGCCGACCGTCCGCGGGGTCGTCCAGGATCTGCGGCATGATTTCTCGCCTCTGCAGCCGCCGTCCGCACACCACCACGCCTGCAGAGGATCACGACCGTGAACTACACCGTCCGCGAGTACACGCCCGCCGATGAGCCCGCTTGGCTGCACTGCCGGGTGCTGGCCTTCTTGACCACCGCCTACTTCGACGACGTCCTCCGGGCCAGGCCCGGCACGTCGGCCCGGGGCCTGGACCTGGTCGCGGTCGACGAGCACGACCGCCTCGTCGGGATCATGGACACCAGCGTTGAGGGCGACCTGGCCACCATCGACACCCTCGCAGTCCACCCCGACCACCAGCACCGCGGCATCGGCCGCCGACTGCTGGAGAAGACCCGCTTGCGGGCCCGGGCCGCCGGGGCTTCCACGCTGGACGCCTGGACGCGCGACGACGCGGACACCCTGGCCTGGTATCGGGCGATGGGCTTCGCCGAGAGCGACCACTACCTGCACGTCTACGCCAACCACTACACCTCGTCCGATGAACCCGGCCACGCGATCGAGGCGGCCCGAGGAGGCCTGCGGCCCATCGCACTGTTCCTGCACGCCACGCTCGCCGACGAAGAGCGACTGCGGGGCGAGTTCGCCCGGGTCCACGTCTGCCGCCGCTTCTCCACGCCGGTCTGAGTCCGGCTGCACCAAGTCGGGCAACCTTCGCCGGCCCTGGCCGCCGCCGCCCGCCCAGGGAGGTTGCACGTTCCGGGATCGTGTAGACCGGCCGCGCTGAGCGGGAGTTGACGCGGCAGAAGCACGGGGACGACAGCGGTGATCATCAGGGTGTCTACGCCGGCTGACCAGAAGGAGATCCCGTTCCTGCCGCTCCGCCCTCCCGCGCGCGGGGCCCACGCGCGATTTCGCGCGTGGGCCCCGACGTCACTGCGAACGGCTCGCCAAGACGGCAGCCAGTACGGTCCCCACCTGACGCAGGGGATCGGGCCGGGTCATGTCGTTATGCGCGGAGGCGACGGGATGGATGGACAGGTGCCCGGTGAAGTAGGACGCCCACCGCCGGCGGACCTCCTCCTGTGAGAACCCGGTCTCGGTGGCGGGGAAGTGGAGGATGTCGCCGGCGAAGTGTCCCGGCGTGGTGCGCCGGACCATCCGCCAGTTGTCGCGAGTGTTCTGGATGACCCCTCGGATGTGGTCCTCGGTCAGCTCCTTCAGGGCGGGGATCTCCTCCTTGATGATCTTCAGTGTCCCGGGCACGGTGAGCGGATGCTCCGGGGTGTCCACCGGGTGCCCGAGGGCGTGCAGGAGCTGAACCATGATGGTGTGGTCGTCGGCCTCCTCGTGCGGAGCCCCGGTGTCCGGCGGGTAGGCGTCCATCACGGCCAGCAGAGCCACCTCCTGCCCGGCTTCCTGGAGCCGTACCGCGACGGCGTGCGCGAGGTTGCCGCCCATGGACCAGCCGAGCAGGTGGTAGGGGCCGCTGGGCTGGACACTCGTGATGTGGTCGACGTACCAGGTGACCAGCGCGTCGAGGTCGGACGGGGCCGTCTGCGCGAGGGTGACCCCCGGAGCCTGCAGTCCGTACACGGGTTGGTCGGCGTCCAGGTGCCGCACCAGACCGATGTAAGACAGGCCGACACCGCTGGCGGGAGGCAGGCAGAACAGCGGCGGCCGGTCTCCGTGCCCGCGCAGCGCCACCACCGGCTGGAAGAGGTCCTCCTCGGTGCCGGCGCCGAGGAGCGACGCCAGGCCTGCCACGGTCGGGTTCTGGAACACGCTCACGAGGGACAGTTGTGTGCCGGTGGCGTTGCGGATCTCACCCAACAGCCGCACGGCGAGCAGGGAGTGCCCACCGAGTTCGAAGAAGTTGTCGTCCACCCCGACCTCAGGAAGGCCGAGGACGTCGGCGAATACCTCGCGGAGCAGGTATTCATGGGAGGTTCCCGGTTGCCCGCTCGTGGGTGTGGTGGAGTGATCCGGGGCCGGCAGCGCCGCGCGGTCGAGCTTGCCGTTCACCGTCAGCGGCAACCCGTCGACCAGCTGGACGATCGCGGACGGCACCATGTACTCCGGCAACACGGCTGACAGGCCGGCACGGACTTCCGCGATGTCCACACCGCCGCCCGAACTGCTCGCCGGGACGATGTAGCCGGTGAGGCGTTTGTCGCCGGGGTGGTCTTCCCGGACGATGACCGCGGCTTGGCCTACGGCCGGGTGGGTGAGGAGTGCGGTTTCGATTTCGCCGAGTTCGATGCGGAAGCCGCGGATCTTGACCTGGTCGTCGGTGCGGCCGAGGTATTCGAGGTGCCCGTCGGTGGTCCAGCGGGCGAGGTCGCCGGTGCGGTACATGCGTTCGCCCGGTTCACCGTGGGGGTTGGCGACGAAGCGTTCGGCGGTCAGTGCGGGCCGGTCGAGGTATCCCCGGGCGAGTTGGACTCCGGCGAGGTACAGCTCCCCGGCGACGCCGGGCGGTACCGGTCGCAGTGCTGTGTCGAGGACGAATGTCTGGGTGTTCCAGACGGGACGGCCGATGGGCACGACGCCACCGGTGTCGGCGTCGGGTTCGCAGGCGTGGGCGGTGACGTCGATGGATGCTTCGGTGGGTCCGTACAGGTTGTGCAGGGGGACGCCGAAGGAGGCCGTGAACCGGTCGCGGAGTTCGGCGGGCAGGGCTTCGCCGCTGGCCATGACGGCGCGCAGTGATGGCAGGGCCCATTGGGAGGTCTCGGCCGCGGTGACGAAGACCTGCAGCATTGATGGGACGAAGTGGGCGATGGTCACGTGTTCGCGGCGGATGAGGTCGGCGAGGTAGTCGGGGTCGCGGTGTCCGCCGGGGCGGGCCATGACGAGGGTGGCGCCTTCGAGCAGGGGCCAGAAGAACTCCCATACGGACACGTCGAACCCGAACGGTGTCTTCTGCACCACCCGGTCGTCCGCTGTCAGCCGGTAGGTGTCCTGCATCCACGCGAGCCGGTTCACGACACCCGCGTGCGGGACCGCCACGCCCTTGGGCCGTCCGGTGGAGCCGGAGGTGTAGATCACGTACGCCGGGTGGGCGGGCAGCAGCGCTCCGCCGCGGTCGGTGTCCGACAGGTCGTCGTCGGTCATCCTGGCCAGCTTGGTGATGGTTGTCGGGTCGTCCAGCACCACCCGTGCCACGGTCTCCGGCAGTACGCCTTCGACCTCCCGGGTGGTCACCACCAGCGTCGGCTTGGCGTCCCGCAGCACATAGGCCACCCGCTCGGCCGGGTACTCCGGGTCGATCGGCGCGTATGCCGCGCCGGCCTTGACCACGGCGAGCAGGGTGGTGACGAGGTCGGCGGAGCGGTCCATCATGACCGCCACCCGGTTCTCGGGACCCGCACCACGCGTCACCAGCAGTCGCGCCAGCCGGTTGGCCCGCGTGTTCAGCTCCGCGTAGGTGAGCTGGAGCCCCTCGAACACCACCGCGGCCGCGTCCGGGGTCCGGGCTGCCTGCGACTGGAACAGCTCGGGAAGCGTCGAGGGAGGAACATCATGGGCGGTGTCGTTCCACTCGACCAGAAGCCGCTCCCGCTCGACGGCTTCGAGCACCTCGACCTGGCCGAGTGCGGTCGACGGTGCCGTCTCCAGCGCCGACACGACGGCGTCGGCCGCCGTGGTCACCATCGAGGCAAGGGCGTGCGGATCGATCGGGGAGACGGTCTGAGCCTTCACGACGAAGCCCTCACCGGTGTCGTCGATGCTGACGGCGACCGGGTAGTTGGTGCGCTCGTGCGCCTGGAGCAGATCGACGCCGTCGAGCCCGGCGCCGGCAGCGGCGGCCTCGCTGTGGCGGTAGTTGAACAGCGAGGTGAACAGCGGGGTCTGGGCGGAAACCCCGCTGGCCTGCTGTGCCACCGCCAACGGAGCGTGCTCGTGCACCAGCAGCTCCGCGAGCTGCCGCTGCATCCCCCGCACCGCCTCCAGCACGCCACCGGCATTCGCGTTCACCCGGACGGGAAGGGTGTTCATGAACAGTCCCGGCACCCGGTCCGCGCCGATTCCGGCGTTCATCCGGCCGAACAGCACGGTGCCGAACACCACGTCGTCACGGCCGGAGGTGGCTGACACGACGCGCGCCCAGGCGACGTGGAACAGCGTCGCCGGGCTGACACCCAGGCGCCGGGCCTGCTCCCGCAGGCGTACCGCGAGGTCCGCGTCCAGCGGCGTCCGCGCCTCGGTCACGTCACGGCCGTCTCCGTGTACGTCCAGCAGGCCGTACGGCGCGGTCGGCTCGCTCACATCGCCGAGCAGAGCCGCGAAGAACGCCTCGTGTTCCCGGGAGGACACTCCCGACCTGGCCTGCCCGACGAACTCCCGGAACGACAGCGGCTCGGGCAGGGTGTCCTGCCGCCCGTCGAGGAAGGCGGCCACCTCACCCATGACCACGTCCAACGCGGTGTGGTCCTGGATCAGGTGATGGACCTGCAGGACCGCCATCCAGCGGCCCCCGCCCGGTTGCCGGGCCACATGGGCGTGCAGCAACGGGCCTCGGGAGAGGTCCATACGCGGCGGGCATGCCGCGAGGAGCCCGTCCGCTACGTCCGAACTGTCATGGTCCATCTCCGCGGGGAGGTCCACCTCCCGCACGGCAAGCGTTGCCTGGCGCGCCACCACCTGGACCGGTTCGCGCAGCCCCTCCCAGACGAAGGAGGTCCGCAGGATGTCATGCCGGTCGACGACCCGCTGCACCGCGGCGAGGAACGCCTCCACCCGTGCCCGGGAATCGAAGCCCAGCACGATCGGCAGGACGTAGGGGTCCCTGGCCTTCCCGCTCTCTATCAGGGAGTGGAAGAGGATCCCCTCCTGCAACGGGGCCAGCGGGTAGATGTCGGCGATGTTGGCCGCCCCTCCCGGAACGGCGGCGACGATCCGATCGATCTCCTCGCCGGTGAGGTCGACCAGCGTCACCATCTCCGGCGTGATCACCGTGGCATCGGCGGGGATGCCGTTCGGCGTGACGGCCACCTCCCCGGCCGCCTGTTCGACGGCCGTGGCCAGTTGCGCCACCGTCGGGCTGACGAACAGCGAGCGGACATCCACGGCGATGCCCCGCTCCCGCGCCCGCTCCACCAGCGTCACTGCGAGCAAGGAGTGCCCGCCGAGTTCGAAGAAGTTGTCGTCGACGCCGACCGACGGCAGGTTGAGCACTTCGGCGAAGACCGCGCACAGGATTTCCTCCTGGGCGTTCGCCGGCCCCCGCCCGGTGACCCCGGCGCCGTATTCGGGGGCGGGCAGGGCCTTGCGGTCGAGCTTGCGGTTCGCCGTGAGCGGGAGCGTGTCCAGTTCGACGATCGCCGCCGGCACCATGTAGTCCGGCAGCAGGTCGGCGACATGGGCGCGGATCGCCGCTGCGTCCACGTCCGGGGCGGCGGGGACGACGTATCCGACCAGGCGCTTGTCGCCGGGCTGGTCCTCGCGGACGATGACGGCGGCCTGGGCGACGGCGGGGTGGGAGGCCAGGGCGGCTTCGACCTCGCCGAGTTCGATGCGGAAGCCGCGGATCTTGACCTGGTGGTCGGTGCGGCCCAGGTACTCCAGCTGCCCGTCGGCGTTCCACCGGGCCAGATCACCGGTCCGGTACATCCGCTCACCCGGCCCGCCGTAGGGGTTGGCGACGAATCGCTCCGCGGTCAGCGCGGGCCGGTTGACGTATCCCCGGGCCAGCTGCACGCCGGCCAGGTACAACTCGCCGGCGACGCCAGGCGGCACCGGTCGCAGAGCGGAGTCCAGCACGTACGCGCGCATGTTCCACAGGGGTGCGCCGATGGGCGGAACGCCGGACCCGGACAAGGGGGCACTGGCCAGTGAGGCGACCGTCGCTTCCGTCGGCCCGTAGATGTTCAGCATGAGCCTGCCGCGAGACCACCGCTCGGCGGTCTCCGGCGGGCACACGTCACCGGCGACGACCAGGGTTGTCGCTTCCGGGAGACCGCCCGCGGAGGCGAGCAGCGGCAGCGTCGCAGGGGGCAGGGTCGCGTGTGTGACGCGCTGCCTGGCGACCAGCTGTGCCAAGGGCGCACCGGGCGACATCTCGTCAGCGGAAGCCAGCACCACGGCCGCACCCGCCAGCCATGCCGGCCACATGTCGGCCACCGAGGCGTCGAAGCTGGGCGAGGCGAACTGCAGCAGCCGGCTTTCGGGTCCGATCCGGAGCCGTTCGATGTGGTCGGCGGCGAGGTTCGGTACACCCCGGTGGGTGACCAGGACGCCCTTGGGGGTGCCGGTGGAGCCGGAGGTGTAGATGACGTAGGCGGGGTGGCCGATCAGCAGCGGACCGTGGCGTTCGGCCTCGGTCACGTCGTGGCCGGGGTGGCCCGCCAGGTCTTCCCGCAACTGCGCTTCCTCCAGCGACAGTCGCACCACGCCGGTGGGCGGCAGTTCGTCCTGCTCTGCTTCGCCGGTGATGAGGACTGCCGGTCGGGCGTCGCTGAGCATGTAGGCGATTCGATCCGCGGGATAGCGCGGATCGATCGGCAGGTAGGCAGCTCCTGCCTTGTGTACGGCCAGGATGGCGACGATGAGGTCGATCGACCGTGGCAGTGCCAGAGCGACGATGTCTTCAGGCCGTACGCCGCGGTCGATGAGAAGGCGTGCGAGCCGGTTGGCGCGGGTGTTGAGTTCGGAGTAGGACAGCTCGGTGTCCTCGAACACGACCGCGGTCGCGTCCGGGGTGCGCGCGGCCTGGGCCTGGAACAGCTCGGGAAGGGTTGCGAGGGGAACGTCGCGGGCGGTGTCGTTCCATTCCACCAGGATGCGGTCCCGCTCGGCGGCGTCGAGCACGTCCATGCGGTTGACCGGCACCGACGGATCGGCGGTCACGGTTTCCAGGACTCGGATGAAGCGTTCAGCGATTGCGGCCGCGGTGTGGTGGTCGAACAGGTCTGTGGCGTAGGTGATCACGCCGTGCAGGCCCGCCGGGGTTCCGCTGTCGGTGAGGTGTTCGTTGAGCTGGAGGTCCAGGTCGAACTTGGCGGGGCCGTTGCCGGTGGGCAGGGCCTCGACGGTCAGGCGGGGCAGGTCGAGTTTGGCCTGTCCGGTGTTCTGCAGGGTGAGCATCACCTGGAACAGGGGGTGGCGGGCCATCGACCGGGTCGGTGTGAGCTCTTCCACGAGACGCTCGAAGGGTACGTCCTGGTGTGCGTAGGCGTTGAGTGCGTGCTCACGAGTGCGCTCGAGGAGTTGCGTGAAGTCGGGGTTCCCTGACAGGTCGGAGCGCAGGACGAGGGTGTTGACGAAGAAGCCGACGAGGTCGTCGAGTGCTTCGTCGGTCCGTCCGGCGATGGGGGTGCCGATGGGGATGTCCTCCCCGGCGCCGAGGCGGTTGAGCAGGACGGTCAGTGCGGCCTGCATCACCATGAACACGGTCACACCGTGTTCCCGGGCCAGTTCCACGACGGCCTGGTGCACTTCGGCGTCGATGTGCAGGTCGACGGTGGCGCCGCGATGGGAGGCCACTGGTGGACGCGGCCGGTCGGCCGGCAGCGCCAGTTCCTCGGGCGCCCCGTCCAGCGCGTGGCGCCAGTAGACCAACTGTTCCGACAGCAGGCTGGCGGAATCGGACGCGTCGCCCAGCAACTGACGCTGCCACAGGCTGTAGTCGGCGTACTGGACCGGGAGCGGTTCCCAGGCCGGCGCCTGGCCGTTGGCGCGGGCGGTGTAGGCGGTCGATACGTCGTGGGCCAGCGGGCCCAGCGACCAGCCGTCTCCGGCGATGTGGTGCATCACCACGACCAGCAGGTGGTCATCGGGACCGGTCCGGAACAGGCGGGCGCGCAGCGGGATCTCGCCTGCCAGGTCGAATCGGTGCTGCGCCGCATCGGCGACCAGACGGGTCAGCTCAGGCCGCGGGACCTGTTCGGCGTCGACGACCGTAAGTAGGTCACCGATCGCGTCGGCATCCAGCGTTCGCTGGTAGGGCTGGCCGTCGACGGTGGTGATCACCGTGCGCAGCGATTCGTGCCGGCGCACGACGTCGTGCAGCGCGGTGTGCAGGGCGTCGGTGTTCAGGGTGCCGGTCAGCCGCAGGGCCATCGGGATGTTGTAGGTGGGGGAGGGGCCTTCCAGCTCGCCCAGGAACCACAGACGCTGCTGGGCGAAGGACAGTGGCACCAGTTCCGGGCGCTGCGCCGGTGCCAGCGGGGGCCGGGAGGCGTTGGAGGTGGTCAGCCGGTCGGCGAGGGCGGCCGGGGTGGGGGTCTCGAACAGCGCCCGGATCGGGATCTCCACCCCGAGTACCGACCGGATGCGGCTGGTCAGGCGGGTCGCGAGCAGGGAGTGCCCGCCGAGGTCGAAGAAGTTGTCGTCGACGCCGACCGACGGAAGGTCGAGCACTTCGGCGAAGACGGCGCACAGGATTTCTTCCTGGGCGTTCGCCGGCCCCCGGCCGGTGACCCCGGCGGTGTAATCGGGGGCGGGCAGGGCCTTGCGGTCCAGCTTGCGGTTGACCGTGAGCGGGAGCGCGTCCAGGAACACCACGGCGGAGGGCACCATGTAGTCCGGCAGCAGACTGGCGACGTGGGCGCGGAGGGCGGATCCGTCTCTCTTCGGGGTGGAGTCCCCGGTGGGGACGACGTATCCGATCAGGCGCTTGTCGCCGGGCTGGTCCTCGCGGACGATGACGGCGGCCTGGGCGACGGCGGGGTGGGAGGCCAGGGCGGCTTCGACCTCGCCGAGCTCGATGCGGAAGCCACGGATCTTGACCTGGTCGTCGGTACGGCCCAGGTACTCCAGTTGACCCTCGGTGGTCCAGCGGGCCAGGTCACCGGTCCGGTACATGCGCTCACCCGGTTCGCCGTAGGGGTTGGCGACGAAGCGCTCCGCGGTGAGGCCGGGCCGGTCGAGGTATCCCCGGGCCAGGCCGGCTCCGGAGATGTACAGCTCCCCGGCCACCCCGATCGGCATCGGCCGAAGCGCGGCGTCCAGCACGAACACCCGGGTGTCAGCGATCGGCTCCCCGATGTACGGGATCGCGCTGTCCGCGGTCAGCACCCCCATCGTCGTGCAGACCGTCGACTCCGTCGGGCCGTAGGCGTTGACCAGACGACGCCCTGCCGCCCAGCGGCCGACCAGATCCGGCCGCAGCGACTCGCCGGCGGTCACCAACGTCGTCACCGTGGGCAGGCTGTCCGCCGCGAGCTCGGCCAGCACGACAGGCGGCAGCGTCACATGAGTCACCGCGCCGGTGGTGATCAAGCGGGCCAGCGCCGGGCCGCCCGCCAATTCTTCCTGAGCCGCCAGGACAAGGCGGGCCCCACTGCCCAACGTCACCGCGATCTCGGCCATCGCGGCGTCGAAGCTGGGTGAGGCGAACTGCAGGACGCGGCTCGCAGGCGTGATCGCGAACGTGTCGGCCTGTGCGGTGACCAGGCTCGCCAGGCCGTGGTGGGTGACGGTGACGCCCTTGGGGCGGCCGGTGGAGCCGGAGGTGTAGATGATGTAGGCGGGGTGGGCGGTGCGCAGGGGACCGTGTCGCTCGGTGTCCGTCAGGTCGTGGTCGGGGAGGGCCGACAGGGCCTGTCGCAGCTGGGGGTCGTCCAGGGACAGCTGTGTGACGTCGGCTGCGGTGAGCTCTTGCTGCGTTGCTGCGCTGGTGATGAGGAGTGCGGGCCGGGCGTCGGTGAGCTGGTAGGCGATGCGGTCGGTGGGGTAGGCGGGGTCGATCGGCAGGTAGGCGCCGCCGGCCTTGGTCACGGCCAGGATGGTGACGATGAGGTCGATGGACCGGGGCAGGGCCAGGGCGACCAGTTGCTCGGGTCCGACGCCGTGCTCGACCAGGTGGCGGGCGAGGCGGTTGGCGCGGGCGTTGAGGTCGGCGTAGGAGAGCTCGGTGTCGCCGAACACCACCGCGGTCGCGTCCGGGGTGCGGGCGGCCTGGGCCTGGAACAGCTCGGGCAGCGTTACCGCAGGCACGTGGCTGGCGGTGTCGTTCCACTCCACCAGGACACGCCGGCGCTCATCGGCACCCAGCACATCGAGGCGGCCCACCGGAAGGTCCGGGTCGGCCGTTACGGCGTTCAGCACCTCGACAAGCCGGTCGACGAGCATGTCGACGGTCGCCCGGTCGAACAGATCGGCGGCGAACGTGACGATTCCGTTCACACCGGCGGCACCGCCCTCGGCGTCGAATTCCTCTCCCAGGATGAAGGACAGGTCGAAGACCGGGTTGTCGCCGACGTCGAGTCTCTCGATGGCCAGCCCGGGCAGATCGAGCGTGGCGGGCGCGACGTTCTGCAGCACGAGCATGGTCTGGAACAGGGGGTGGCGCGCCGTGGACCGGGCGGGGGCGAGGTCTTCCACCAGTCGTTCGAACGGCAGGTCCTGGTGGGCGAGGGCGCCCAGGCTCTCGTCGCGGACGCGGTGGAGTATGTCGCGGAAGGTGGGGTCGCCGGACAGGTCGGTGCGGATGACGAGGGTGTTGATGAAGAAGCCGACGAGCTGGTCGAGGTTTTCGTCGGTGCGTCCGGCGATGGGGGTGCCGATGGGGATGTCGGTGCCCGCACCGAGGCGGGAGAACAATGTCGCCAGTGCGGCGTTGAGCACCATGAACATGGTGACGCCTTCGGCGCGGGTCAGTGCGGTCAGCCGCTGGTGCAGGCCGGCGTCGATGTGCAGGCCGGAGGTGCCGCCTCGGTGGGTGGCCGTCCGGGGCCGGGGGCGGTCGGTGGGCAGGGCGAGTTCCTCCGGCAGCCCGGCCAGCCTTTCCCGCCAGTAGGCGAGCTGGGTGTTGTGCAGGCTTGCAGGGTCGTCCGGGTCGCCGAGGAGGTCACGCTGCCAGAGGGTGTAGTCGGCGTACTGGACCGGCAGCGGTTCCCAGACGGGAGGCCGGCCGTTGGTCCGGGCCGTGTAGGCGGCCGACACGTCCCTCGCCAGGGGGACCAACGACCATGCGTCGGCGGCGATGTGGTGCACCACGATCACCAGCACGTGCTCCCGCGCGCCCAGCCTGAAGATCCAGGCTCGCAGCGGGATGTCGGTGCGGAGCTCGAACGCGGAGCGCGAGACCCGCGCCATCTCCTCCCGCACGTCCGCCTCGGCGACGTCGATGAGCGGCACGTCGAAGGACACGGACTCCGACGGGAGAACCGACTGCTGCGGCGCGCCGTCGGGGGCCGGGAAGACGGTCCGCAGCACTTCATGCCGTACGAGGACATCGCGCAGGGCGGCGCGTGTCGCCTCGATGTCCAGGTCGCCCGTCAGGCGCAGGGCCACCGGGATGTTGTAGTTGGCGTTCCCGCCTTCCAGTTCACGCACCAGCCACAGCCGCGTCTGGGCGAAGGACGGCGGCAGGACGTCCGGCCGCGGCCTGGGCGTGACCCGAGGCCGTGTTTCGTCCATGTCCCCCAGCCGGGCCGCGAGTCCGGCGACCGTGGGGCTTTCGAACAGGGCCCGGATGGGGACCTCCGCCCCGAGCACCGTGCGGATGCGGCTGACCAGCCGTACGGCGAGCAGCGAGTGGCCGCCGAGGTCGAAGAAGTTGTCGTGCACTCCGATGTGCGGCAGACCGAGGATGCTCGCGAACACCTGGCACAGGAGTTCTTCCTGGAGGGTCCGCGGTTCGCGGCTCCCCCCGGTCGTCTCGTACGCGGGTGCGGGGAGCGCGCGGCGGTCGAGCTTTCCGTTTGCGGTGAGCGGGAGCGCGTCCAGGACCACCACGGCCGACGGCACCATGTAGTCGGGCAGCAGACCGGCGACGTGGGCGCGGACGGCGGCGCCGTCCACGTCCGTTCCCCCGACCACGTAGCCGACGAGGCGCTTGTCTCCGGGACTGTCCTCGCGGACGAGCAGGGCGGCCTGCGTGACCGCGGGGTGGGAGGTGAGGGCGGCCTCGATCTCGCCGGGTTCGATGCGGAAGCCGCGGATCTTGACCTGGTCGTCGGCCCGGCCGAGGTATTCGAGCAGGCCGTCGCCGGTCCAGCGGGCCAGGTCGCCGGTGCGGTACATCCGCTCACCCGGCCCGCCGTAGGGGTTGGCGACGAAGCGCTCGGCGGTCAGGGCGGGACGGTGGAGGTATCCGCGGGCGAGCTGGGCGCCGGCGACGTACAGCTCGCCGGGGGTGCCGGGGGGAACCGGCCGCAGGGCCGCGTCGAGGACGTAGGTCCGGGTGTTCCACATCGGGCGGCCGATGGGCGTGATCCCCTGGCCGGTATCGCCGGTACCGCCGTTGAAGTTCACGGGGTGGTCGGTGCAGCCGACGGTGGTCTCGGTCGGGCCGTAGTGGTTGACGACGGGCACGTCCGGGTGGTCGCGGTGCCACTGCTGGAGTTGCGCCGTGCGCAGGGCTTCTCCGCCGAGCATGAGCCGGCCGGTGGGCGCCCAGTTGCCGGGGAGCGTCTGGAGGAACGCCAGGTGGCTGGGTGTGGCCTTGAGGAACGTGATCTCGTGGCCGGCGAGGGTGGCGGGGAGGGTTTCGTCCCAGGGGGCGATGTGGAGGCGCCCGCCGCTGGTGAGCGCGCCGTACAGGGCCGTGACGCCGAGGTCGAAGGCTATGGACGCGTGGAGCAGGGTGCTTCCGCTGAGGTCGGGATAGGCGTCCCAGGTGCGGGCGATGTAGTTGACCACGCCCTGGTGGGTGACGGCCACGCCCTTCGGCCGCCCGGTGGAGCCGGAGGTGTAGATGACGTACGCCGGGTGCGCGGGCAGCAACAGGCCCTGCCGCTCGGCCTCGTCGAGGTCGCCCGCGGGCAGGCCGTCGAGGACGCGTGCCGTGTGCGGGTCGTCGAGGACGAGCCGGGGGACGTCCCCCTCCGGGTCGACGGCTTCCGTGGTGACCAGGAGCGCAGGCCGTGCGTCGGTGAGCAGGTGGGCGATCCGGTCGGCGGGGTGGTCGGGGTCGATGGGGAGGTAGGCGGCGCCTGTCTTGAGTACGGCCAGCAGGGCGACGATGAGGTCGGTCGAGCGGGGGAGCGCCAGGGCGATGAGGTGTTCGGGGCCGGCGCCGTGTGTGACCAGGAGGCGGGCGAGCTGGTTGGCGCGCGCGTTGAGGTCGGCGTAGGACACCTGGCGGTCTTCGAACACGATGGCGGTGGCGTCCGGCGTGCGGGCCACCTGCGCCTGGAAGAGCTCCGGAAGCGTCGACGCCGGCACCTCGTGTGCCGTGTCGTTCCACTCCACGAGGACCTGGTGGCGTTCGGCCGGGCTGAGCAGGTCGATGCCGGTGACGGGCCGGGCGGCGTCGGCGGCCACGGCGTCGAGGAGCCGGACGAGCCGTTCGGCGAGGGTGACGACCGTGGTGTGCTCGAACAGATCGGACGCGTAGGTGATGACGCCGGTCAGGCCGCTCGGCCGGCCGTGGGCAGCGAAGGTCTCCTGGAGCTGGATGTCGAGGTCGAACTTGGCCGGCTGCTCGCCGGTCGGCAGCAGGGCGGTGGCAAGCCCCGGCAGGTCGAGGACGGGCGATGTCGTGTTTTGCAGGCCCAGCATGACCTGGAACAGCGGATGGCGGGCCATGGACCGTGCGGGGGCGAGGTCTTCCACCAGCCGTTCGAACGGTACGTCCTGGCGGGCGAGGGCGTCCAGGTTCCGCTCGCGGACGCGGCGCAGCATCTCCTGGAAGGACGGTTCACCCGAGACGTCGGTACGGATGACCAGGGTGTTCACGAAGAACCCGACGAGCTCGTCCAGACTCTCGTCGGTGCGGCCGGCCACCGACGTGCCGATGGGGATGTCGGTTCCCGAGCCGAGGCGGGACAGCAGTGTCGCCACCGCCGCGTTGAGCACCATGAACATGGTGACGCCCTCGGCGCGGGCCAGGGCGCTGAGCCGCTGGTGCAGGTCGGCGTCGATGTGCAGGCGCGCGGTGCCGCCGCGGTGGGTGGCCACGGGGGGCCGGGGGCGGTCGCCGGGCAGGGCGAGCTCCTCCGGCAGATCAGCGAGGGCTTCACGCCAGTGGGCCAGCTGCGCGTTGTGCAGGCTTCCGGGGTCGGCGGGGTCTCCCAGGAGGTGGCGCTGCCAGAGGGAGTAGTCGGCGTACTGGACCGGGAGCGGTTCCCAGGCGGGGGAGTGGCCGCCCGACCGGGCGGCGTACGCGATGGAGATGTCCCGCGCCAGGGGGGTGAGCGACCAGCCGTCGCCGGCGACGTGGTGGAGGACCAGGACCAGGACGTGGTCCTGCGGCGCCACCGCGAACATCCTTGCCCGCAGCGGGATTTCGCGTGCGAGGTCGAAGGGGCGGTGGGACTCGTCGGCCACCGCCTGCTCGAGCTCGCCTTCCGGCACCTCGGTCACGGGCATCCGGAGGTCGATCGCATCGGGGCTGAGGACGTGCTGCTCCGGCGTGCCGTCGACGCTCGCGAAGACGGTGCGGAGGGCTTCGTGCCGCGTGATGACGTCGGTGAGGGCGGTCCGGAGGGCGTCGTGGTCGAGGTCTCCGCTGAGGCGGAGGGCGATGGGGATGTTGTAGAGCCCGGAGGGTCCTTCGAGTTCGCCGAGGAACCACAGGCGTTGCTGGGCGAAGGACAGCGGCACCGTCGCGGGGCGCGGCCCGGCGGTCAGCCTCTGGCGTGCCGTCCCGGAATCCGTCACGCGCTGGGCGAGTCCGGCCACGGTGGAGGATTCGAACAGGGCCCTGATCGGGATTTCGGCCCCGAGGGCGGTGCGGATGCGGCTGACCAGGCGGGTGGCCAGCAGGGAGTGGCCGCCGAGGTCGAAGAAGTTGTCGTCGACCCCGACGTGCGGGAGGCCGAGGACGTCGGCGAACGCCTGGCTGAGGAGGTGTTCCTGGAGGGTCCGTGGTTCCCGGCCCGGGCTGGTGGCGGTGTGGTCGGGGACGGGCAGGGCCTTGCGGTCCAGCTTGCCGTTCACCGTGAGCGGGAGCGCGTCCAGGACCACCACGGCCGAGGGCACCATGTAGTCGGGCAGCAGCCGGGACACGTACTCCCGGACCGCCCCGCCGTCCGGGCCGTCGGTGTCCGGGACGACGTAGCCGACGAGGCGTTTGTCCCCGGGGTGGTCCTCGCGGACGACCACGGCGGCCTGGGCGACGGCAGGGTGGGAGGTCAGGGCTGTTTCGACCTCGCCGGGTTCGATGCGGAAGCCGCGGATCTTGACCTGGTGGTCGGTGCGCGCGAGGTATTCCAGTTGCCCGTCAGCGTTCCAGCGGACCAGGTCCCCGGTGCGGTACATGCGCTCGCCCGCCCCGTCGAAGGGACTGGCGACGAACCGCTCCGCGGTCAGCGCGGGCCGGTCGACGTAGCCATGGGCCAGCCCGGCCCCGGACACGTACAACTCCCCGGCCACCCCCGGCGGCACCGGCCGCAGCGCGGCGTCCAGGACGTACAGCCGGTTGCCGGAGACCGGTCCGCCGATCGGCACGGAACCGCCCTCGACCCGCTCCACCGGCTGCCAGGTCGCGAACGTTGTCGTCTCCGTCGGCCCGTACACGTGCAGCAGGTGCTTCGGCGCGCCGAGCTCCAGGACCCGCCGAACGCTCAGAGGGTCGACGGCCTCGCCGCCGAACAGCAGGTACCGCAGGCGTCCGAGCCCGCCTGGCGACTCCGCCGCCAGACGGTTGAACAGCGCAGTGGTGACGAACATCGTCGTGATCCCGCTGCGCTCGATCTGCGCCATGAGCCGTTCGGGCGACAGCAGCACATCGCGGTCGACGCCCACCAGCTTCGCACCGTTGGTCAGCGCACCCCAGATCTCGAACGTGGCCGCGTCGAACGACACCGAGGACGCCTGAGCGACGACATCATCCGTTCCGAGCGTGACGTAGTTCGCCTGCCGTACGAGGCGGACGACCGCCTGCTGGGGCACGACCACGCCCTTGGGACGCCCCGTCGACCCGGAGGTGTAGATCACGTATGCCGGGTGGCCGGCCAGCAGGCTCCCTCCCCGGTCCGCGTCCGGCAGGTCCTCCCCTGGCAGATCCGCGAGCCTGGCTGCCGTGGCGGGATCGTCCACCACCACGCGCTCCGCGGGGATGTCCGCACGGACATGGGCCTGCTGCGTGACCAGCAGAACCGGCCGGGCGTCCGCCAGCATGAAGGCGATCCGGTCAGCGGGATAAGCCGGGTCGATCGGCACGTACGCCGCCCCCGCCTTGACCGCCGCCAGCAGCGCGACCACCACATCGGCCGAGCGGTCCATCATCACCGCCACCCGGTCCTGCGGCCTGACGCCGCGGGACACCAGGAGTCGCGCCAGACGGTTCGCCCGCGCGTTCAGCTCCGCGTAGGACAACGCGACGCCGCCGAACTCGACCGCCGTGGCGTGCTGCCTGCGGGCCGCCTGGGTCTCGAACAACTCCGCCAGGGTGGCCCGCGGCACCTCACGGCCGGTGTCGTTCCAGTCGACCAGCACCTGCCGGCGTTCGACGTCACCGAGGAGGTCGATGCCGGTGACCGGAAGCGCGGGGTCTGTGGTGACGGCGTCGAGTACGCGCAGGAGCCGCTGGACGAGGGTGTCCACGGTGGAGCGGTCGTACAGGTCGGCCGCATAGGTGATGGTGCCGGTCAGGCCCGTGGGCCGGCCGTCGGTGTGGTTCTCGCGGAGCTGGAGGTCGAGGTCGAACTTGGCGGGCTGGTCCCCGTTGGGCAGGAGGCGGCCGTCCAGGCCGGGCAGGTCGAGTGCCGGGTCGGCGGTGTTCTGCAGGGCGAGCATGACCTGGAACAGGGGGTGGCGGGCCATGGACCGTGCGGGGGCGAGGTCTTCCACCAGCCGTTCGAACGGCACGTCCTGGTGGGCGAGGGCGCCCAGGCTCTGCTCGCGGACCCGCCGCAGCACTTCCCGGAACGAGGGGGCGCCCGATACGTCGGTGCGGATCACCAGGGTGTTGACGAAGAACCCGACGAGGTCGGTCAGACCTTCGTCGGTCCGTCCGGCGACGGGGGTGCCGATGGGGATGTCGGTGCCCGCGCCGAGGCGGGAGAACAGCGTCGCCAGTGCCGCGTTGAGCACCATGAACATGGTGACGCCTTCGGCACGGGCCAGCGCGCTGAGCCGCTGGTGCATGTCGGCGTCGATGTGCAGGCGCGCGGTGCCGCCACGGTGGGACGCCACCGGCGGCCGGGGGCGGTCGCCGGGCAGGGCGAGCTCCTCCGGCAGGCCGGCGAGGGTCTCACGCCAGTAGGCCAGCTGCGTGCCGTGCAGGCTTGCGGGGTCGCCTTCGTCCCCGAGGAGCTCACGCTGCCAGAGCGTGTAGTCGGCGTACTGGACCGGGAGGGCTTCCCAGGCCGGGATCCGGTGGTCGACCCGGGCCGCGTACGCGGTGGAGATGTCCCGCGCCAGTGGACCGATCGACCACCCGTCACCGGCGATGTGGTGAAGGACGACAACCAGGACGTGGTCCTGCGGCGTCACCGCGAACAGCCGTGCCCGCAGCGGGATCTCGCGGCTGAGGTCGAAGGCGCGTGCGGCTCCTTCCCTGACGGCCCGGGCGACTTCACCTTCGGGTATGTCGATCACGGGCAGCTGGAGGTCGATCGCGTCCGGGCCGAGGATGCGCTGGCTGGGCGAGCCGTCGACGCTCGGGAAGACGGTGCGGAGGACTTCGTGCCGGGTGATGACGTCGTGGATGGCGGTGCGAAGGGCCTCGGGGTGGAGGTCGCCGGTGAGCCGGAGGGCGATGGGAATGTTGTACAGCCCGGAGTGTTCTGCGAGTTCACCGAGGAACCACAGCCGTTGCTGGGCGAAGGACAGGGGGACGACCTCGGGGCGCGACCCGGTGGTCAGCCTCCGGCGCGCCGTCCCGGCATCGGTCAGGCGGTCGGCGAGTCCGGCGACGGTGGGGGTTTCGAACAGGGCCCGGATCGGGAGTTCCACGCCGAGGGTGGTGCGGATGCGGCTGACCAGACGCGTCGCGAGCAGGGAGTGGCCGCCGAGGTCGAAGAAGTTGTCGTCCACCGCGACGTGCGGGAGACCGAGGACGTCGGCGAACACCTGGCACAGGAGCTGTTCCTGCGGGGTTCGCGGCTCCCGGCACTCTTCGGTTGTCGCGTACGCGGGCGCGGGAAAGGCGTTGCGGTCGAGCTTGCCGTTCACGCTCAGCGGGAGCGCGTCCAGGACCACCACGGCCGAGGGCACCATGTGGTCGGGCAGCACGCCGGCGACATGGGCGCGGAGCGCGGCGGCGTCCACGTCCGGGGTGGTGGGGACGACGTAGCCGACAAGGCGCTTGTCGCCGGGCTGGTCCTCGCGGACGATGACGGCGGCCTGGCCCACGGCCGGGTGGGAGGCCAGGGCCGCTTCCACCTCGCCAGGTTCGATGCGGAAGCCGCGGATCTTGACCTGGTGGTCGGTACGGCCCAGGTACTCCAGTTGACCCTCGGCGGTCCAGCGGGCCAGGTCACCCGTCCGGTACATGCGCTCGCCCGGTCCGCCGTAGGGGTTGGCGACGAACCGCTCCGCGGTCAGGCCTGGGCGGTTCAGGTAGCCGCGGGCGAGGCCGGGTCCGGTGATGTACAGCTCGCCGGGGACGCCGGGGGCGACGGGTCGCAGCGCGGTGTTCAGCACGTAGAGGCGGGTGTTGGCGATGGGCGTGCCGATGTGGACGTCAGTGGGAGGGGTGAGCCGGCCGGTGGTGGCGCAGACGGTGGTTTCGGTCGGTCCGTAGGCGTTGATCAGGGCGCGGCCGGCCGCCCACCTGGTCACCCCCTGGGCGGCCGGTGGAGCCGGAGGTGTAGATGATGTAGGCCGGGTGGGCGGTGCGCAGGGGACCGTGTCGCTCGGTGTCCGTCAGGTCGTGGTCGGGGAGGGCCGACAGGGCCTGTCGCAGCTGGGGGTCGTCCAGGGACAGCTGTGTGACGTCGGCCGCGCTCAGCTTTTGCTGCGTTGCTGCGCTGGTGATGAGGAGTGTGGGCCGGGCGTCGGTGAGCTGGTAGGCGATGCGGTCGGTGGGGTAGGCGGGGTCGATCGGCAGGTAGGCGCCGCCGGCCTTGGTCACGGCCAGGATGGTGACGATGAGGTCGATGGACCGGGGCAGGGCCAGGGCGACCAGTTGCTCGGGTCCGACGCCGTGCTCGACCAGGTGGCGGGCGAGGCGGTTGGCGCGGGCGTTGAGGTCGGCGTAGGTGAGTTCGGTGTCGCCGAGCACCACCGCGGTCGCGTCCGGGGTGCGGGCGGCCTGGGCCTGGAACAGCTCGGGCAGCGTCATCGCCGGCACGTCCTGCGCCGTGTCGTTCCACTCCACCAGGACACGCCGGCGCTCATCGGCACCCAGCACCTCGATGTCGCCGAGCGGCACATCCGGAGCCGATTCCAGCGCGGCGACCACCCCCTCGCCGACGGTCTCCATCATGGCGCACAGGACGTCGGGCGACCCGGGTGCGACGACCTGAGCCGTGAGGACGAACCCGTCGCCCGTGTCGTCGACGATCATTCCGACGGGGTAGTTCGTCCGCTCCTGCATGAACAGCACGTCCACGCCCGGAAGCCCGTCACGTGCCTGCTCGGAATCCGCCCTGCTGTGGCGGTAGTTCAGGAGCGACGTGAACAGCGGGGCGTCCCCGCGCATCCCGCTCGCCCGCTGTGCCAGCGCGAGCGGTGCGTGTTCGTGCAGCAGCAATTCGGCCAACTGGGCCTGTACGGCGCCGACGACGTCGCGCGTGGTGGTGCCGCCGGTGCTGACGCGGACCGGGAGGGTGTTGATGAACAGACCCACGACCCGTTCGGCGCCCGCGCCCATCCGGCCGAACAGGATCGTCCCGAAGACCACGTCGTCGCGGCCCGAGGTCGCGGCCAGCACGCGGGCCCACATAACGTGGAACAACGTCGCCGGGCTGACGCCGAGGCGCCGTGCCTGCTCACGGAGTCTCTCCGAGAGTCGCGGATCCATACGGGCGGTGGACTCGGTGGCCCCCGTACCGTCTCCCCGGACGTCCACCAGCCCGAACGGGGCGGTCGGCTCGGTGACGTCACCCAGCAGGCGACCGAAGTACGTCTCGTGTTCCTGCCGGGACACCTGGCCTCGTGCCTGGGCGACGACGTCGCGGTAGGGAGACGGTGCGGGCAGCTCGTCGTCGCGTCCGTCGATGAACGCCTGCACCTCGCCCAGGATGACGTCCAGCGCGGTGTGGTCCTGGATCAGGTGGTGGACCTGCACCAGTGCGAGCCATTGTCCGCTGCCCGGCTGCGCGGCCACGTGCATACGGATCAGCGGAGCACTGCCGACGGTCATGGACCGGGGGCACACCGCCAGCAGCCGGGCGACCAGTTCGCGGTCGTCGGCCGAAACGTCGGCGTCGCCGGTGAGCACGACTTCCCGCACCGGCAGCACGGCGCGCCGGAGCACCACCTGCACCGGCTCGGGCAGCCCTTCCCAGAGCACCGCGGTCCTCAGGTTGTCGTGCCGGTCCACCACCTTCTGCAAGGCGGCCACGAACGCGTCGAGTCTGTCGCGGGAATCGAAGCGGAGAACGGTGGGGAGGACATACACGTCCTCATCCGTGGTCCCGCCGCCCATGAGGTGGTGGAAGAGGATGCCCTCCTGCAGCGGGGCGAGCGGGTACACGTCCGCCACGTTCGCGGCGCCGCCGGGGATGCGGGCGGTGATCTCCGCGATGTGCCCGGTGTCCAGGTCGACCAGGGGAAGCATGTCCGGCGTGATCACCTGCGAACCGACCGGGATGCGGTTCGCGGGGACCTGCACCTCGGCCCGACCGGTGGTCGCCGCGAGACCGGCCACGGTGGGTGTGGTGAACAGGGACCGCACGTCGACCGACAGGCCACGGGCGCGCAGCCGTTCCACCAGCGTCACGGCCAGCAGCGAGTGCCCGCCGAGGTCGAAGAAGTTGTCGTCCACCCCGACGTGCGGCCGGCCGAGGATCTCGGCGAAGGCCTCGCACAGGATCTCCTCGCGGGGGGTGCGCGGCCCCCGGCCGGCGTGCCCCGTGCCGTAGTCGGGCGCGGGCAGGGCGGCCCGGTCGAGCTTGCCGTTCACCGTGACGGGGAGGGCGTCCAGGACCACCACGGCCGAGGGCACCATGTAGTCGGGCAGCAGGCCGGCGACGTGGGTGCGGACGTCGGTGCCGTCGATGTCGCTCTTGGGGACGAGGTAGCCGGTGAGGCGTTTGTCGCCGGGGTGGTCCTCGCGGACGATGACGGCGGCCTGGGCAACGGACGGGTGGGAGGTCAGCGCGGCTTCGACCTCGCCGAGCTCGATGCGGAAGCCGCGGATCTTGACCTGGTCGTCGGTGCGCCCGAGGTATTCCAGCTGACCGTCGGTGGTCCAGCGGACGAGGTCGCCGGTGCGGTACATGCGTTCGCCGGGCCCGCCGTGGGGGTTGGCGACGAAGCGCTCGGCGGTCAGACCGGGGCGCTTGAGGTAGCCGCGGGCGAGCTGGGCGCCGGCGAGGTAGAGCTCGCCGGGGACGCCGGGGGGAACGGGTCGCAAGGAGGCGTCGAGGACGTAGGTGCGGGTGTTCCACACCGGTCGGCCGATGGGGACGGTCGGGCCGTCAGCTGCGAGATGCGAGGCGTGGGTGACGTCGATGGAGGCTTCGGTGGGGCCGTAGAGGTTGTGCAGGGGAGCGTTCAGCGTGCGCAGGAACTGGTCGCGGAGCTCGGGGGTGAGGGCTTCGCCGCTGCAGAGGACGGCGCGCAGGGCGGTGCAGTGGGAGGCCGAGGGCTCGGTGAGGAAGGCCCTCAGCATGGAGGGGACGAAGTGGCTGACGGTGACGTGCCGGGTCCGGATGAGGTCGGCAAGGTAGCCGGGGTCGCGGTGTCCGGCGGGGCGGGCCACCACCAGGACGGCGCCCTGGAGGAGCGGCCAGAAGAACTCCCAGACCGACACGTCGAATCCGAACGGGGTCTTCTGCAGCACCCGGTCCGAGGCTCCGATCGGGTACTGGTGCTGCATCCATTCCAGCCGGTTGACCACCCCCTGGTGCGGTACGGCGACACCCTTGGGCCGTCCGGTCGAGCCGGACGTGTAGATGACGTACGCCGGGTGCGCGGGCAGCAGCACACCATGGCGGTCACTGTCGTCCAGGTCGGTCGGGGACAGGCCGTCGAGGGTGAGCGTCGTGTCCGGGTCGTCGAGGACGAGGTGCCGCACCTCCTCACCGGCGGGGAGACGGGGGAGGAGAGCGCCGGTGGTGACGACGACGGCGGGCCGGGCGTCGGAGAGCAGGTGGGCGATGCGGTCGGCGGGGTGGTCGGGGTCGATGGGGACGTAGGCGCCGCCGGCTTTCACCACCGCCAGGAGGGTGACGACCAGATCGGCGGAGCGTTCGAGATGCACCCCGACGAGGGTCTCCGGGCCGACGCCGTGGCCGACCATGTGGCGGGCGAGACGGTTGGCGCGGGCGTTGAGCTCGGAGTAGGACACCTCGAAGTCCTCGAACATCACCGCCGCCGCGTCGGGGGTGCGAACCACCTGTGCCTGGAACAGCTCGGGCAGCGTCGCCGCCGGGACGTCGTGCGCGGTGTCGTTCCACCCGACCACGACCTGCCGGCGTTCGGCCGGGCTGAGCAGGTCGATGTCGTCGACGGGCTGTGCCGGGTCGGCGGTCACCGCGTCCAGTACCCGCACGAAGCGCTCGATCAGTGTCCGCACGGTGCCGTGGTCGAACAGGTCCGCCGCGTAGCCGATGCCACCCATGAGACCGGCCGGGACGCCGCCGGGACCGAAGGTCTCCCGGACGGAGACGGCGAGGTCGGCCCGGGCCGGCGCCTCCCTGCTCGCCAGCACGGTCACGTCCAGGCCGGGCAGCGCGAGGGCCGGTTCGACGTTGTCCTGCAACGCCAGCATGACCTGGAACAACGGCTGACGGGCCAGCGACCGGGCGGGCGCGAGATCCTCCACCAGCCGCTCGAAGGGCAGTTCCTGATGGGTCAGCGCGTCCAGATTCCGTTCGTGCACCCGGGCCAGCACATCACGGAAGGACGGGCGTCCCGACAGGTCGCCGCGGATCACCAGGGTGTTCACGAAGAAGCCGACGAGCTCGTTGAGAGCGACCTCGGTACGCCCGGCCACCGGAGTCCCGATGGGGATGTCGGTGCCGGCGCCGAGACGGGAGAGGGTGGTGGCGAGCGCGGCATGGAGCACCGCGAACATGGTGACGCCCTCGGCCCGGGCAAGGGCGGCGAGCCGCCGATGCAGGTCGGCGGGGATGTCGAGGTCCGCGCTGCCGTTGCGGTGGCTCGGCACGGACGAGCGCGGACGGTCGAACGGCAGGGGCAGTTCCTCCGGCAGGTCGGCCAGCGCCTGCCGCCAGTACGACAGTTCCTGATGGAGGAAGCTCGCCGGGTCGTCCTCGCCCCCGAGGAGTTCACGCTGCCAGAGGGCGTAGTCGGCGTACTGGATCGGGAGCGGTTCCCAGGTGGGGGCGTGACCCTTGCACCGGGCGGTGTAGGCGGTGGAGACGTCCCGCGCCAAAGGCGCCAGGGACCAGCCGTCACTCGCGATGTGATGGGCCACCAGGACCAGCACGTGGTCGCGTGGTGCCACCGCGAGAAGACATGCCCGCAAGGGGATCTCGCGGGAGAGGTCGAACGGACGGGCGGATTCCTCGGCCACCACCCGCGCGATGTCGTCTTCCGCCACCTCGATCACCGGTAGCCGCAGGCCGGTGTCGTCCGGGGAGAGGATCCGCTGCTCGGGGACGCCGTCATCCGTCGCGATCAGCGTACGCAGCGCCTCGTGCCGCTCGGTCAGGTCCGCCAGTGCCGTGTGCAGGGCCTCCCGGTTCAGGTCACCGGTGAGCCGCAGAGTGATCGGGATGTTGTACATCCCGTTGGGTCCCTGCAGTTCACCGAGGAACCACAACCGCTGCTGGGCAAAGGACAGAGGAATCATCGGAGTGCTCTCTACGACAAATGACGGACTGAACAGGTAAGGGTGCGCAGGAACGACAGTGCCTAGCGCGGGCGGGGACGCAGGACGGGCCGGCTGTTCTTCTCCGGTCCCAGCCGCTTCGCCAGTCCGGCCGGAGTGGGCGTTTCGAAGATCGCGCGGATCGGCACTTCCCTGTTGAGGGTGGCGCGGATATGACCGGCGAGCTGGGTCGCGAGGAGGGAATGCCCGCCGAGGTCGAAGAAGTTGTCGTCCACTCCGAAGCCGGGGACGCCCAGCACCTTGGCGAAGATGTCGCAGAGAGCGGCTTCCTCGGCTGATGCGGGTTCCCTCCGCTCGCCTTGGCCGGCGTAATCGGGCGCCGGGAGGGCGGCACGGTTCAGCTTGCCGTTCACCGTCAGCGGCAGCGCGTCCAGGACGACGATCGCGGACGGGACCATGTACTCCGGCAGCAGGGTCGCGACATGGGTCCGGAGGGCGCCGCCCGCCGCCCGGAAGGCGTCGACGTCCTCGGCGGACAACTCGCCCGCCGGGACGATGTAGCCGGTGAGGCGTTTGTCGCCGGGGTGGTCTTCCCGGACGATGACCGCGGCTTGGCCTACGGCCGGGTGGGTGAGGAGTGCGGT
>NZ_JARAVK010000078.1:0-37237 GCF_033792765.1 Streptomyces sp. PA03-6a
CCCACCCGCACACGCAGCGGACGGACCCCCGCGGGTCCCTCCGCCGGTCTCGCACACCCTCGAACCGCCCGAAGTCCCCCGGAGGAAGCGAAGTGTCCGGTTCCACCAAGACGGCCGCGGCCGCCGTCGCAGCCGCCGCCGCGATAACCCTGCTGACGAGCGCGTGCACGGGCTCCGGCAACAACACCGCAGGCGACGACCCCAGCAAGGACGTGACCATCACCTTCTGGCACGGCTGGTCCGCGCCGAGCGAGGTGAAGTCGATCGACGCCAACGTCAAGGCGTTCGAGAAGGCCCACCCCAACATCCACGTCAAGGTGCAGGGCAACATCACCGACGACAAGATCAACCAGGCGCTGCGGGCCGGCGGCCCCAACGCCCCGGACGTCGTCTCCTCCTTCACCACCGACAACGTCGGCAAGTTCTGCTCGTCCAACGCCTTCGCCGACCTGGACCCGTTCCTGAAGAAGTCCGGCATCGACCCGGCCGCCACCTTCCCCAAGCCGATGCTGGAGTACACCCAGTTCGAGGGGAAGCGCTGCACGCTGCCGCTGCTCGGCGACGCCTACGGGCTGTACTACAACAAGGACGCCTTCAAGGCCGCCGGGATCACCTCCCCGCCGAAGACCCTCTCGGAGTTCAAGGCCGACGCGGTCAAGCTCACCAAGAGCAAGGGCGACTCCTACTCCCAGCTCGGATTCATGCCGAACTTCCACGGCTACGAGTCCACCACCACCCACCTGGCCGCGCAGTGGGGCGCGAAGTACTTCGACGCCGACGGCAAGTCCGGCGTCGCCAAGGACCCGGGCTTCGCGGCCATGTTCACCTGGCAGCAGGACATGGTGAAGGCGCTCGGCGGCTTCAAGAAGCTGGAGAAGTACCGGTCGGGCTTCGGTGACGAGTGGGGCGCCAAGAACCCCTTCCACACCGGCCAGGTGGCCATGGCCATCGACGGCGAGTGGCGGGCCGGCATGGCCGCGGAGGCGGGCACGAAGTTCGAGATCGGCGTCGCCCCCTTCCCCGTGCCGGACAACCAGGCCGACACCTACGGCAAGGGCTACCTGTCGGGCACGATCATCGGCGTCGCCAACACCAGCGCCAAGAAGAACGCCGCCTGGGAGCTGGTGAAGTACATGACCACCGACACCCACGCGGTGGTGAGCTTCGCCAACGCCATCCACAACGTGCCCTCCACGCTGGCCGCGCTGAAGTCCCCGGAGCTGGACGCCGATCCCCTCTTCCGCACCTTCGTGGAGATCGCGCAGAACCCCAACAGCACCACCACCCCCGCCAGCGTCAACGGCGGCACCTACCAGCTGACGCTGCAGGACTTCGGCTACGCCTACGAGGCGGGCAAGCAGACCGACCTGGCCGCCGGCCTCAAGGGCGTCGACGAGCAGGTCGACAAGGACATCGCGCAGGCCCGCTGATGAGCACCGTCCACCCGATGCTGAGGGCGAAGCGCCGCCGCGAGGCGCTTCGCACCCTCGCCTTCCTCTCGCCCTGGTTGATCGGCTTCAGCGTCTTCTTCGCCTACCCGCTGGTCTCGACCGTCTACTTCTCCTTCATGAAGTACGACGGCTTCACCGCCCCCACCTGGAACGGCCTCAAGAACTGGTCGTACGTCTTCAACGACTACCCGTTCTTCTGGCCGGCGCTGCGCAACACCCTGTGGCTGGTCGTCGTCATGGTCAGCCTGCGGGTCGTGTTCGGGCTCGGGATCGGGCTGCTGATCACGAAGATCAAGACGGGCGCGGGGCTGTTCCGCACCGCCTTCTACCTGCCCTACCTGGCCCCGCCGGTGGCCGCGACCATGGCCTTCGCCTTCCTGCTCAACCCCGGCACCGGGCCGGTCAACCACCTGCTGGGCAGCGTCGGGCTGCCGACGCCCGGCTGGTTCAACGACCCGTCCTGGTCCAAGCCCGCCCTCACGCTGCTGGCCCTGTGGGGCATCGGCGACCTCATGGTCATCTTCATGGCGGCGCTGCTCGACGTGCCCAAGGAGCAGTACGAGGCCGCCGAGCTGGACGGCGCCGGCCCCTGGTCGCGGTTCCGCTACGTCACGCTGCCGAACATCTCGCCCATCGTGATCTTCGCCGTCGTGACCGGGGTGATCCAGACGATGCAGTACTACACACAGCCCCTGGTCGCCGGGAAGGTCGCCAGCGGCATCATCGGCGGCTCCGGCCAGCAGTTCGAACCCGGCTACCCGGAGAAGTCCACGCTGACCCTGCCGCAACTGGTCTACAACCTCGGCTTCCAGCGCTTCGACACCGGCTCGGCGTGTGTGATCGCCCTCGTGCTCTTCGCGCTCTCCATGGCCTTCACCGCGCTCCTGATGCGCCGCCGCAGCGGCTTCCTGACGGCGGAGGACTGACACCCATGACGACCCACGCGACCCTCGCCCCCTCGGCCCCGGCGTCCGCCACCGGACTCCCCTCCGGTGCGCGGCGCACCGCGGCCCGCAAGGCGGCGCTGCACTGGATCGCGGTGCACGCCCTCGGCATCGCGGCCGCGCTCTTCTTCGTCCTGCCGTTCGTCTTCGTCTTCCTCACCGCGGTGATGAGCGACAACCAGGCCCTCACCCGCGACCTGTGGCCCAGGACCTGGGAGTGGGGCAACTTCGGCACCGTCTGGGACGCCCCGGGCTTCCTCACCTGGTGGCGCAACACCCTGCTGTACGCGGGCCTCGGAACCGTGCTGACCGTCGTCTCCAGCACGCCGGTCGCCTACGCGCTGGCCAAGTTCCGCTTCCGCGGGCGGAATCTGTCGATGATGCTCGTGATCTCCACGATGATGCTGCCCCCGCAGGTCGTCGTCGTGCCCATGTACCTGTTCTGGGCGAAGCAGCTGCACCTGTCGGGCACGCTGTGGCCGCTGATCATCCCGATGGCCTTCGGCGACGCGTTCACCATCTTCCTGCTGCGGCAGTTCCTGCTCACCATCCCCAAGGAGTACACGGACGCGGCGAAGGTCGACGGCTGCGGCGAACTGCGCACGATGCTGCGCGTCGTGCTCCCGATGGCCAAGCCCGCCATCGCCGCGGTGGCGCTGTTCCAGTTCTTCTACTGCTGGAACGACTACTTCGGCCCGCAGATCTACGCGAGCGAGAACCCGGCCGCCTGGACCCTGAGCTACGGCCTGGAGTCCTTCAAGGGCGCCCACCACACCAACTGGAACCTGACGATGGCCGCCACGGTGCTGGTCATGGCACCCGTGATCGTCGTCTTCTTCTTCGCACAAAGGGCCTTCATCGAAGGCGTGACGTTGACGGGAGTCAAAGGATGAAGCTGGCGGTCGTGGGCGGCGGGTCCACGTACACCCCGGAACTCATCGACGGTTTCGCCCGGTTGCGGGAGACCCTGCCGGTCGAGGAGCTGGTTCTGGTCGACCCCGCCGAGGACCGGCTGCGGCTGGTCGGCGGGCTCGCCCGGCGGATCTTCGCCAGGCAGGGCCACCCCGGCACCGTGACCACCACCTCGGACCTGGACGCGGGCGTGGCCGGGGCCGACGCCGTGCTGCTGCAACTGCGCGTGGGCGGCCAGGCCGCCCGGGCGCAGGACGAGGCGTGGCCGCTGGAGTGCGGCTGCGTCGGCCAGGAGACCACCGGCGCGGGCGGGCTGGCCAAGGCGCTGCGCACGGTGCCGGTGGTGCTGGACATCGCCGAGCGGGTCCGCCGGGCGGCCCCCGGTGCCTGGATCATCGACTTCACCAACCCGGTCGGCATCGTCACCCGCGCCCTGCTGCAGGCCGGTCACAAGGCCGTCGGACTGTGCAACGTCGCCATCGGCTTCCAGCGGAAGTTCGCCGGGCTGCTCGGCGTGGCGCCCGAGGACGTCCACCTGGACCACGTGGGCCTCAACCACCTCACCTGGGAACGCGGCGTCCGGCTCGGCGGCCCCGCCGGCGAGGACGTCCTGCCGAAGCTGCTCGCCGAGCACGCCGACGCCATCGCCGCCGACCTGCACCTGCCCCGCCCGGTGCTGGACCGGCTGGGCGTGGTGCCCTCGTACTACCTGCGCTACTACTACGCCCACGACGAGGTCGTGCGGGAGATGCGGACCAAGCCGTCCCGGGCCGCCGAGGTGGCCGCCATCGAGGCGGAACTGCTGGGGATGTACGGGGACGAGACCCTCGACGAGAAGCCGGAGCTGCTCTCCCGGCGCGGCGGGGCCTACTACTCCGAGGCCGCCGTGGCCCTGGCCTCCTCCCTCCTGCGGGACACCGGCGACGTCCAGGTCGTCAACACCCTCAACAACGGCACCCTCCCCTTCCTCCCCGACGACGCCGTCATCGAGGTCCCGGCCACCGTGGACGCGCACGGGACGCACCCGCTGCCCGTCCCGCCCCTGGACCCGCTGTACGCCGGTCTGGTCGCGAACGTCACCGCCTACGAGGACCTGGCGCTGACCGCCGCCGTGCACGGCGGACGCGACCGGGTCTTCAAGGCCCTGCTCTCGCACCCGCTGGTCGGCCAGTACGAGTACGCCGAGGCCCTGACCGACCGTCTGATCGCGCACAACCGGGAGCACCTCGCGTGGGCCTGAACCCTCTCGTCGTCGACGGGGTGCTCGCCGTCGACGCGGGCAACAGCAAGACCGACGTCGCCCTCGTCTCCGCCGACGGGACGGTGCTGGGCACCGCCCGCGGCGGCGGGTTCCAGCCGCAGATCGTCGGCACCGAGGCGGCGGTCGAGGTGATCGCGCGCATCGTCGAGCGGGCCGCCGACGCCGCCGGCCTCGCCCCGCGACCCGGGGAACCGCTGGTGCGGCACGTCTCCGCGTGCCTGGCCAACGCCGACCTGCCCGTGGAGGAGCAGCAGCTCGAACGCGCCGTCCACGCCCGGGGCTGGGGCGGGACCACCCGTGTCGCCAACGACACCTTCGCCCTCCTGCGTGCGGGCGTCGACGGGCCGCGCGGGGTCGCCGTGGTGTGCGGCGCCGGCATCAACTGCGCGGGCATGCTCCCGGACGGGCGCACGGCCCGCTTCCCGGCCATCGGCCACCTGTCCGGCGACTGGGGCGGCGGGGCGGGCCTGGCCGACGAGGCCCTGTGGTGGGCGGCGCGCGCCGAGGACGGCCGCGGCGGCGCCACCGCGCTCGCCGCCACGCTCCCCGGGCACTTCGGGCTGACCTCGATGCACGCCCTGATCGAGGCCCTGCACCTGGGCCACCTCGCGATCTCCCGCAAGCACGAGCTGACCCCCGTCCTCTTCGCGACCGCGCAGGCCGGCGACCCGGTCGCCCGGGCCATCGTGGAGCGGCAGGCCGAGGAGATCGTGGTCATGGCCACGGTCGCGCTGCGCCGGCTCGACCTGCTCGACGAGGAGGCCGACGTCGTCCTCGGCGGCGGAGTGCTGGCCGCCCGCCACCCCTTGCTGATGGACTCCGTGACCTCCCTGCTGGCCGCCGCGGCCCCCAAGGCCGTCCCCAAAGTGGTGACCTCCCCGCCGGTGTTGGGCGCCGCCCTGCTGGGCCTGGACGCCACCGGCGCGGCGGCGCAGGCGCACGCCCGGCTGCGGGCGCACTACGCATTGCTGGGCTCCGTGTCATAACCGGCGCGCACGCCGGGGGAACCGAACGCACCCCCCCGTGCGTGGTGAGCTGCGAGGGGGCGGCGCGCGAGGGGACCAGGCGGGCGGCGGACGGGCTGTACGGACGGCAAGATCCACGCAATCCCTGGGTGGATGCCGGTGACGACGGCCATACTGCTGGTCATGGGCTCGTCGCGCGTACGCGCGGGCGAACGGGTCGGGGGGAGGGCCGGCAGGTGACACAGACGCCGATGGAGACGAAGTCGCCGACCGTGCGGGCGGACACGCCCGCACCCGGCGGCAGGCGACCACGGGCATGGGTGGAGCAACTGCTCGTGTGGCGCGCCGCGGCCACCACGGAACCGGGACGGCTGCGGATCATCGGGGCGCTGCTGGCCCTGCTGGTCGTCGCCTTCGGCGCGGTGACGGCGTGGCAGATCACCGATCGCGCCGCCGCGGCCGACGACGTGATCCACCACAGCGAGCCGCTGAGCGCCCGGGCCGCGGACATCTACCGCTCGCTCGCCGACGCGGACGCCACCGCCGCCGGCGGCTTCCTCGCCGGCGGCGACGACCCCGCGCAGGACCGCGAGCGGTACACCCGGGACATCGAGATCGCCTCGCGGAACATCGCCGACGCCGCGGCCAGTTCCGAGGACTCCGCTCAGGCGCAGGCCCGCCTGGAGCGGCTGAACCAGCGGCTGTCGGTCTACACCGGCCTGGTCGAACGGGCCCGCGCCAACAACCGCCAGGGCTTCCCGGTCGGCGGGGCGTACCTGCGGCGCGCCAACAAGATGATGAGCGAGGAGATCCTCCCGGACGCCAAGCAGCTGTGGACGATCGAGACCGCACGGCTGGGCGAGGACTACCAGGACGCCAAGGCCCTGCCGCTGGCCGCCTGGGGCCTCGGCCTCGTCGCGCTGGGCGCGCTGGTGTGGGCGCAGCGGCGCTCCTACCGGCGGACCCACCGGGTGTTCAACCCGGGCATGCTCGCCGGCACGGTGGCCACCGCCGTGGTGCTGCTGTGGCTGGTCGCCGGGCACGGCGTCGCCCGTGCCCAGCTGGACGACTCCTACGCGCACGGCGCGCGCTCGCTGCAGGTCCTCAACGAGGCCCGGATCCAGACCCTGCAGGCCCGAGGCAACGAGAACCTGACGCTCGTGGCCCGCGGCGGCGGGGACGCCTACAGCACGGCGTACGACAAGCAACTGCAGGGCCTGGCGGGCACGGACGCCGACGGGCGGACGGGCCTGCTGGCACGGGCGCTCGCCCTCGCCGACGACGACCAGGGCCGCAAGAGCATCACGTCCGCGATGGAGGCCGCGAAGGCCTGGTGGGGACTGCACGGCGAGGCCCGCGAGAAGGACGACGCGGGCAACTACCTGGACGCCGTGGCCCAGACGATCGGCGGCACGTACGAGAACGGGCAACGGCCCGAGCAGTTCACCGGCTTCTGCTTCGACGAGGTCGACAACAACCTCGCCGACGCCGTCGACCACGAGCAGCAGGAGTTCGAACGGGCGGCCGCCGACGGGCGCGGCGCGCTGGACGGGCTGGTGGCGGGTGCCGCGCTGCTGGCGGTGCTCGGCGCCGCGGGCGCGGTGCTCGGCATCGGGCGCCGGCTGTCGGAGTACCGGTGAGCGGGGGGAGGCGGCTGATGGGACGCCAGGAGCGTGGACGGCGCGTGCGGGGCTGGGCGGCCGTGGTCTCGGCGGCCGCGTTGTGCGCGGCCGCGGCCGCCGGCGCCGTGCTGCCGCTGCAGGACGGCAGGTTCGGGGACGGGGACCGGGACCGGCCCGAGTCACGGACGGCGGCCACCGGGTCGCCGGCCGCCGCGCCGGGGAAGGCCACGGCCGACGACTGCGGCGGCCACCCGGAGGCGAGTCTGCGGCCGTCCTCCGCGAGCGGACCGGCGATCGAACGGATCAAGAAGCGCGGCAAACTGGTCATCGGCGTCGACCAGAACGGCTACCGCTGGAGCTACCGCGACCCGGTCTCCCGGAAGATCGTCGGCTTCGACATCGACCTGGCCAAGGCCATCGCCAAGGACATCCTCGGCAGCGAGGACGCCATCCTCTACAAGACCGTGCCGACCGCCAAGCGCTTCGACGCCGTCAACAACCGTGACGTGGACCTGCTGGTGCGCACCGTGAGCATCACCTGCGAACGGATCAAGGAGAAGCACATCGCCTTCTCCACCGCCTACTTCGAGGCGGGGCAGCAACTGCTGGTCCCCCGCCAGGGGTCCACCATCAAGGGGTTCGACTCCTCCGTGAAGGGGAAACGGATCTGCGTCGCCCAGGGGAGCACCGGGCAGGCCGAGCTGGAGAAGGAGAAGGAGCGGCTGCAGCCCCGCGTCCTGCTCGTGGCGAACCAGCTGGACTGCCTGGTGATGCTGCAACTCGGCGAGGCGGACGCCGTCTTCACCGACAACGCGCTGGCCGCCGGCCAGGCCGCCCAGGACCCGGCGGTGCGGCTGGTGGGCACCCCGGTCACCACCGAGTACTACGGCGTGGCGATGAACGAGAAGGACACCGACCTGGTGCGCCGGGTCAACAGGGTGCTGGAGGACTACCGCAGCGGTGGCCCGGACAGTCCTTGGATGCAGGCGTACCGTACCTGGCTGGAGGCGGACCTTCCCGGCATCGAGGGGCCGCCGGAACCGCTCTACAAGGACTGACGCGAAGCACGGGGACCGGCGGGAGAGAAGGAAGGTGCGATGGCGGTCGCGGGACCATCCGGACCGGCGATGAGCCGTGAGGACGCCGACCGTGCCCTGGCACGGCTCGGTGACGAGCGGGACGCGATCGAGGCGTCCCTGCTCGCGCTGCAGGACCACTCCGGCCGCAGGCTGCTGGAGGGCGCGGCGCTGAGCGGTGCCACCAAGGAGCGCTGGGCCGCGGCCGAGCAGGCCGTCGCCCTGCTGTGGGCGCACTTCGACACGTACACGGAGGCCCTCGTCACCGCCCGGGCCCTGCGCGGCCGGCGCCGCTGGCCCACCCAGAGCGAACTGCGGGAACTGACCGAGCTGCTGCGCGGCTCCGGCGTCACCGTCTCCGGCGGCGCCGTGCCGGAGGCGGCGCGGGGCCTGACGGGTCCGGCCCGGCTGAGCGAACGGGTCAGCCTGGAGCAGCTGCTGGCGCGGATGAACGAGTGGTACGCGCAGGTGATGGACGTGGTGTCCGCCGCCGACGCGGTGTGGTCGGCGCTGCCTGCGCGCATCGACCTGCTGATCGCGGAGGCGCAGCGGGTCCGTTCGCTCGCCGAGTCCGTCGGGGTGCGCCCCGGCACCCACCCCTCGGGCGACGACCTGGCGGGGATGCTGGACTCGCTGGCGGCGCTGCGCGCCGAGGTGCTCTCCGACCCGCTCGCCTTCTGGTCCGGCGGCCGGCCCGACACCGGGCGCTACGACCGGGCCGGGCGGACCCTGGAGGACATACGGCGAGAGGTCGAGGCCGTGCTGCACGTCCGCGACGACGCCGATCACCGGCTGATGCGGCTGCGGGACGTCCTGTCGCGCGCCGACCGCACCCTCACCGAGGCGCGCAGCGCCCGGGTCGAGGTGCTCGCCAAGATCGCGGCCTCGGAGGTGCCCGCGGTGAGCGGGGCACCGGTCGCGCTGCACGATCAGCTCTCCGCCGCGGTCGACTTCCGCAGGACCGGCCAGTGGCACCGTCTCTCCCCGCTGCTGGACGGCCTCGAACAGCGCGCGGACGACGAACTGCTGCGCGCCCGCGAATCGCTGACCGCGGTCACCGCGCCGCTGGCCGTCCGCGCCGAGCTCCGCGGCCGCCTCGACGCGTACCGGGCGAAGGTGGCGCGTCACGGAATGGCGGAGGACCCGCTCCTGATGGAGCGGTACGACCACGCACGGCGTCTCCTGTGGAGCGCGCCGTGCGACCTGCGCGCCGCGGAGCACGCGGTGCTGCGCTATCAGCAGGCCGTTGCCGAGCTGCTGGTGCCGGGGCAGGCGGGACCTGCCGACCACAGGGGGGATGCACGATGAACTGCCAGCGTCCGGGCTGCGACGGGACGATCGAGGACGTCGGCGGCGGTGAGCTGTTCTGCGACACGTGCGGGCTGGCGCCGCTCGCCGCGGCGGCGGGCACGGCCGCCGGTCCGGGCGGGGGCGGGGGCTCGTCGAAGCCGTCGCAGCCGTCACGGGCCGCGGGGACCGGACCGGGTTCCGGAGCCTCCTCGCGCTCGTCGCGGACCTCGGGCTCGTCCCGCTCCTCGCGCCGTTCGGTGTCGGGACGGCTGTCCCGTTCGCTCAGCGGCACCACGAGCGGTGCCGCCTCCGTCTCCGTGCGCAGTTCGCGCTCCGGCTCCAGCGGGCCGACCCGCGGCAAGCTGGGCGCCGGCCTGGTGACCGTACCGCCCATCCCCCGGCCGGACCCGGCCGCCGCGGTGCTGCACGACCCGCAGGTCCCCGAGCGGAAGCGGTTCTGCAGCAAGGGCGACTGCGGGGCGCCGGTCGGGCGCAGCCGCGGCGACCGGGCCGGGCGCACCGAGGGATTCTGCACCAAGTGCGGTCACCCGTACTCGTTCACGCCCAAGCTGCGGGCGGGCGACGTGGTGCACGGCCAGTACGAGGTCGTGGGCTGCCTGGCGCACGGCGGCCTGGGCTGGATCTACCTGGCCGTGGACCGGGCGGTCAGCGACCGCTGGGTGGTGCTCAAGGGCCTGCTCGACACCGGTGACGAGGACGCGCTGGCCGCGGCGGTCTCCGAGCGCCGCTTCCTCGCCGAGATCGAGCATCCCAACATCGTGCGGATCTACAACTTCGTCGAGCACCTCGACCCGCGGGGCGGCACCCTCGACGGCTACATCGTCATGGAGTACGTCGGCGGCAAGTCCCTCAAGGAGATCGCCAACGAGCGCCGCAGCGCCGACGGAAGACGCGAGCCGCTCCCCGTCGACCAGGCCATCGCCTACGCGATCGAGGCGCTGGACGCCCTCGGCCACCTGCACAGCCGCAACCTGCTCTACTGCGACTTCAAGGTCGACAACGCCATCCAGACCGAGGACCGGCTGGAACTCATCGACATGGGCGCCGTCCGCAGGATGGACGACCAGGACAGCCCGATCTACGGGACGGTCGGCTACCAGGCCCCCGAGGTGCCCGAGGTCGGCCCGTCCGTCGCCTCGGACCTGTACACGGTGGCGCGGACGCTGGCCGTGCTCACCTTCGACTTCCAGGGCTACACGAACGTGTTCGCGGACAGCCTGCCGGACCCGGACGGCATCGAGGTCTTCTCCCGCTACGAGTCCTTCTACCGGCTGCTGGTCCGTGCCACCGACCCCGACCCGGGCCGGCGCTTCGCCTCGGCGGAGGAGATGAGCGAGCAGCTGCTGGGCGTGCTGCGCGAGGTCGTCGCGCTCGGAACCGGCAAGCCGCGGCCCGCGCTGTCCACCCTGTTCGGTCCGGAACTGCGGGTGGTCGACACCGAGTTGCTGGCGGCCGCCGAGGACGCCTCCACCCTGGGCGACCGCGGCGCGAACGGAGCGAACGGCGACCGCAGGGGCGCCGTGCCCGCCCTGCCCGCCGCGACGGCCGCCGCTCCTGCCCTGCCCCCGTCGCCGGCACCGGTGCCCGGCCCCGGCGGGTACGCCGCGACCGTGCCGGGCACCCCGTTCACCGTGCCCGCCCAGCGGACCGCCCCGCCGGCCCTGGCGGCCGGGCCCGCCGTCTCGTCGCTCGACGTACGGGCCGCGGCGCTCTCGCTGCCCGTTCCGCACGTCGACCCCGCCGACCCCAACGCCGGTTTCCTGGCCGGACTCGCGGCCGCCGCGCCGTCCGAGCTGGTGGCCGCGCTGCAGGCGGCGCCGGTGCGGTCCCCGGAGCTGAGGCTGCGCACCGTACGCGCCCGGCTCGACAACGACGACGCGCCCGCGGCCGTCGAGGAGTTGCGCAGACTGCAGGAGGAGCATCCCGACGACTGGCGCGTGGTGTGGCACCGCGGTCTGGCCGCGCTCGTCACCCGTGACGACGGCACCGCCGCGCTGTCCTTCGACGCGGTCTACGACGCCTTCCCCGGCGAGCCCGCCCCGAAGCTGGCGCTCGGCGTCTGCGCCGAGCTGCTGGGCCAGCTGGACAACGCCGCCGAGTACTACCGGCTGGTGTGGACCACCGACCAGAGCTACGTGAGCGCGGCCTTCGGCCTGGCCCGCGTCCGGCTCGCCGCGGGCGACCGGGCGGGGGCGGTGGACGCCCTGGAGTCGGTCCCCGAGTCCTCGATCCACTACACGGCCGCGCGGGTGGCGGCCGTCCGCGCGCGGCTGCGCGGACGCGCCCCGCAGGAGCCGCTCCTGGACGACCTGCGCGCCGCGGCCCGGCAGGTCGAGGACCTGCAACGGCTCGGTCTTGACACGCGGTTGCGCGAGCAGCTGTCCACCGAGGTGCTGGGCAGCGCGCTGGACTGGGTGCTGGCCGGGCAGCAGGGCGCGGCCGGCGTCCCGTCCGCCGGATCCGCCACGCCCGGGCTCCTGGGCCGGGACCTGGACGAACGGGGGCTGCGCTTCGGCCTGGAACACTCGTACCGGGTACTGGCCCGGCTCGCCGACCAGGGCCGCACAAGGATCGATCTGGTGGAGCGGGCCAACCGCCTCCGCCCCCGGACGTGGGTGTAACCGCCATGCCGCACGAGACCGTTTGCCCGGAGTGCAGCGAGCCTCTGGAACCCGACGACAAGTTCTGCGGCGTCTGCGGCGCCGACCTGTCCGCGCCCCGGCAACCGGACGCGTACGAACTGGCGCCGCCCGACCCCGCCGCCGCCCCCGGACCGCCGGGCGGTGAGCCGGAGTCGTACGAGCTGGCCCCGCCGGGGAGGGACACCGACACGCTCGCCTTCGGCCTGGGCACCGCCGACCTGCCCCGGGCGCGGATCACCGACCCGCGGCTGGACCCGTCCCCGGGCGGGACGTCCGCGGCCTCGCCGCGGTGCGTCGCCTGCGGCATGGGCGACGTCGACGGGGACGGCTACTGCGAGCACTGCGGGCACGCGCAGCCCCGGCCCCGCGACCACCAGGAGCAGGAGTGCGACGGCGTGGCCGCCGTGACCGACCGGGGCTTGCGGCACCACCGCAACGAGGACGCCTTCGCGCTGGCGACGACCGCGCTGCCCGACGGCACGCCCGCCGTCGTCGCCGTGGTGTGCGACGGGGTGTCCTCCGCGTACCGTCCCGACGACGCCTCGGAGACCGCCGCGGGCACCGCGAGCACCTCCCTCGTGCGGGCCCTCTCCCGCGGCACCCATCCCGAGGAGGCGATGCGCGACGCGCTGCTCATCGCCGCCCAGGCGGTGACGGACCTGGCGGCCGAGACCCCCGAGGAGGAGGCCCGGCGCCACCACAACGCGCCCGCGTGCACCTGCGTCAGCGCGATCACCTCCGGCAAGACCTTCACCGTGGGCTGGATCGGGGACAGCCGTGCCTACTGGATCCCCGACGACCGCTCCGCCCCCGCCTCCCGGCTCACCGAGGACGACTCGTGGGCCGAACGCATGGTGGCGATGGGCCTGATGACCCAGGCCGAGGCGTACGCGGACGAGCGGGCCCACGCCATCACCGGCTGGCTCGGCGCGGACGCCGTGGAACTGGACCCGCACACCGCTTCCTTCGAACCGGACGAACCGGGTGTAGTGGTGGTGTGCACCGACGGACTGTGGAACTACGCGGAGTCGGCCGCGGAGCTGGCCTCCGTGGTGCCCGAGGACGCCCGCACCCGGCCGCTGGCTTGCGCCCGCACGCTGGTCGGGGTCGCCATCGACGGTGGCGGCCACGACAACATCACCGTCGCCGTGCTGCCGTTCCCGGCCGCGTGACCTCTCCCTGATGCTCTCTTCCGAAGGTTGAACAAGCGCAAGGAGCGCACCCGATGGCCAACTTCTCCAAGTCGAACGTGCCGCAGTTCTCCGTCGACATCTACCAGAACGAGTTCCTCCCGGAGGGCGGGCGCGAGGTCAACGCGATCGTCACCGTGACCTCGACCGGCGGCGGCACCACCGGCGGGCTGCCGCTGGCCACCCACGCGCCCGGCGACGTGCCGGGCTCCGCGCCCGGTGCGGCCGTGGTGATCATGGTGGACTGCTCGGGCTCCATGGACTACCCGCCGACCAAGATGCGCAGCGCCCGCGAGGCGACCGCCGCCGCCATCGACACCATCCGCGACGGCGTCGCCTTCGCCGTGGTCGCCGGCACCCACCAGGCCAAGGAGGTCTACCCGGCGAACGGCGGTCTGGCCGTCGCCGACCCGGCCACCCGGCACCAGGCCAAGGAGGCGCTGCGCCGCCTCAGTTCGGGCGGCGGCACCGCGATCGGCACCTGGCTGCGGCTGGCCGACCGGCTGCTGGCCACCTCCGACGTGTCGATACGGCACGGCATCCTGCTCACCGACGGCCGCAACGAGCACGAGAAGCCGGAGGTGCTGCGTGCCGCGCTGGACGCCTGCGCGGGCCGCTTCACCTGCGACGCGCGTGGCGTCGGCACCGACTGGGAGGTCAAGGAGCTGACCGGGATCGCCTCCGCGCTGCTCGGCACGGTGGACATCGTCGCCGACCCGTCCGGGCTCGAGGCGGACTTCCGGCAGATGATGGAGGCCGCGATGGGCAAGGAGGTCGCGGACGTGGCCCTGCGCCTGTGGACCCCGCAGGGCGCGGAGATCCGGTACGTCAAGCAGGTCGCGCCGACGGTGGAGGACCTCACCGCCCGCCGCACCGAGGCCGGTCCGCGCGCGGGCGACTACCCGACGGGCTCCTGGGGCGACGAGTCGCGCGACTACCACGTCAACGTGGTGGTGCCGGCGGCCGGCGTCGGCCAGGAGATGCTCGCGGCCCGGATCTCCCTCGTCCTGCCCCAGCCGGACGGCACCACGCGCGTGCTCGGCCAGGGGCTGGTGCGTGCGGTGTGGACGGACGACATGGCGGCCTCGACGCGGATCAACCCGCAGGTCGCCCACTACACCGGGCAGGCGGAGCTGGCCCAGGTCATCCAGCAGGGCCTGGAGGCCCGCAAGCAGGGCGACCTCGACTCAGCGACCGCCAAGCTCGGCCGGGCGGTGCAGCTGGCCAGCGACTCCGGCAACGAGGACACCGCCAAGCTGCTTGCCAAGGTCGTGGACGTGGTGGACGCGGCGACGGGTACTGTGCGGCTGAAGGCCCGGGTCGCCGACGCGGACGAGATGACCCTCGAGACACGTTCGACGAAGACCGTCCGCGTGAAGAAATAGAGCAGCGGGACAGGGCGGGGCAGAGGGGGAGAGCGCGACATGTCGACTTGTCCGAACGGTCACCAGTCCACGACGGACGACTGGTGCGAGGTGTGCGGGATGCGCATGTCCGCGCCCCCGTACTCCGGCGGCTACTCCCCGGGCCACACGCCCGGTTACGAGCCCGCCTACGAACCGGCGTACGACCCCGGGTACGGCCAGGGCGGGTTCGGCTACGACCCGGACGCCACCGCCGCCGCCGAGCCCTGCCCCAACTGCGGCACCCCGCGCGAGGGGTACGCCCAGTTCTGCGAGGAGTGCCGCTACAACTTCGTCACCCAGGCCGGGACGACCTTCGTCCCGCAGGCGCCGCCCTCCTCCCCCGGCTACCCGCCGGACGGGCCGCCGTACCAGCGCTACGAGTCGCAGCGGTCCCGCCCGTCGCAGATCAACCGCCCGGCCGAGCCGCTGGCCCCGGAGTCGGTGACCTCCGGCTCGGGCGACTTCCTGCTGACCCCGCCGAGCCCGCCGGACCCCGGGCCCCCGCAGGCGGGCCCGCGCACCTGGACCGCCGTGATCGCCGCCGACCGGGACTACTTCACCGACATGATGGCCCGCAGCGGCCCCGAGGCACGCGGCCTGTACTTCCCCTCCTACTCCCCCGAGCAGCGGATGCCGCTGACGGGCCCCCAGGTCACCGTCGGCCGGCGCCGGCACAGCACGGGCGTGGCCCCCGACATCGACCTGTCCCGGGCTCCCGAGGACCCGGGCGTCTCCCACAAGCACGCCGTGCTGGTGGAGCAGCCCGACGGCAGCTGGTCGGTGGTGGACCAGGGCTCCACCAACGGGACCACCGTCAACGGCGGCGAGGACCCCATCGACCCCTTCGTGCCCGTCCCGCTGGCGGACGGCGACCGCGTCCACGTCGGAGCCTGGACGACGATCACGATCGTCCGCGACTGACCCCGGCCGTTCCCGGCGCGGGCCGCAGCTCCCAGCGGTGCGGCCCGTCCGGGCGGTCCAGCCAGGTCCACTGGCGGCCCTCCGCCACGCTCATGCCGAAGCGGTCCCGGGGCGGCCGCCCCTGGCCGCGCCACAGGGCGTACGCCTCCTCGACGGCGGCCCACAGGTCCCGCGGCCCGGTGAGCCGGACCGTGCCGTCCCGGGCGGCGTGCGCGGCGGAGCCGTCGGCGGCGGTGACGGTGGGGCCGCCGGGGGTCCAGTGGACCTCGGCGTCCCCGGCGTACAGGCCGAGCAGGAAGCGGAACAGCTCGTCCTCCAGCACCCGCGGCGGGGTGTCGCTGGCACGGCTGCGCCCGGGGGTGCCGTCGGTGCCGGCGGCCGCCCGGCGCGGGGCCGCGCCGGCGCCCCGCAGCGAGACGAAGTACGCGGGGGTGTGCAGGAAGCGCCCCTCGGCCCGCTCCGGGCCCGTCACGCGCAGCGCGATCAGCCCGCCCGCGAAGGGCGCGAGGATCAGCCCGCCGGGCCGGCACTGCCGGGGCCACGCCTGCGGCACCGACGGCAGCTCGCAGGTGGCGACGATCCGGTCGTACGGCGCACGGTCCGGGCAGCCCAGCGCCCCGTCCCCGGTGACCACCGTCGCCCGGCGCCCCGCCGCGGCCAGGTGCGCGCGGGCGGCCTCGGTGATCTCCGCGTCGAGGTCCACGCTGGTCACCGCCCCGGTACCGAGGCGGTGCGCGAGCAGCGCGGCGTTGTACCCGGTCCCGGCGCCGATCTCCAGCACCCGCTGCCCGTCCTCGACCCGCAGGGCCTCCAGCATGGCGGCCATCAGCGAGGGCTGGCTGCTGGAGGAGACCAGCTCCCCGCCCCGGACCAGGGTGATCAGCGGTACGTCCGCGTAGGCGCCGGACAGCCAGCGGGACCGGCCGCGCGGGTCGGCGTCGTCCGCCGACAGCCGGGTGAACCCTCCGCCGGAGCGGGGCCGGTGGTAGACGGGGACGAACAGATGGCGCGGCACCTCCTCGAACGCGGCCCGCCACCGCGGGTCCGCCAGCCCCCCGCCCGCGGTGATCCGGCGCACCAGCCGGGCCCGCAACGGCACCGCCGCCGCGGCGTACCGGTCGCCATCCGTCATACGACCACTCTGCGACGGTGACCCCCTCCGGACAACGCGGGCCGTCTGAGAGCATGGGAGGCGTGAATGAGATCCCGCGGGGCACCGTCGAGCAGCAGACGTTCTTCGAGTCGGTCGGCGGCGAGCCGACCTTCCGGCGGCTCGTCCGCCGCTTCTACGAAGGTGTCGCCGAGGACCCGATCCTGCGCCCCATGTACCCGGAGGAGGACCTCGGGCCCGCCGAGGAGCGCATGAGGCTCTTCCTCATGCAGTACTGGGGCGGTCCCCGCACGTACAGCGAGAACCGCGGACACCCCCGGCTGCGGATGCGCCACGCGCCCTTCCGGGTCGACCAGGCCGCCCACGACGCCTGGCTGCGGCGCATGCGGACCGCGGTGGACGAGCTGGAACTGGAGCCCGACCACGAGCGGCAGCTGTGGGACTACCTGGTCTACGCGGCGGCGTCGATGGTGAACACCGCGGGATGATCACACCGGGCTGACCGACAGCCCCGGCGCCCCGCGCCGGACGGCGACCGAGCCGTACGGCGTGCGCAGCCGCAGCCACGGCCCCACCGTGAGCAGCTCCACCGCCGGCCGGCCGCCCGTACGCGGTGCCGGGACGGGGGTGCGCACCGGGCGGAGGAAGCCCAGCGCGTGGGCGGCGTGGACCACCCGCAGCGGCAGGCCGGTGACGCCGAGCTGCCGGGACCAGATGTCGTCGGCGATGGCGTCCAGCTCCGCGCGGGTGCGGCTCTCCGGCCGCAGTGCCTCGCTGCGGTCGCGGAACTCGGTCACCGCGGCGGCGGCCACGGCGCGCACGTCCTCCACGGACGGCAGGCCCCGCACCCGCTCCCAGCCGCCGCGCGGCGGGAGCAGGCCGGCCCAGGCCGGCCCGGTGACGGCCGCGGGCACGGCGACCGTGCCCGTCACCTCGTCGATGCCGTCGAGCAACTGCCCGGCCGAGACGGTCGAGTCCAGGTCGCCGGCCGCCCCGTCCAGCTCGGCCGTGCGGACGGCCAGGACCCCGCCGCCGAACGGCGGCTGCCCGAACACGGCGAGCACCGTGCCCGAGGCGCGCAGCCGGACGACGGCGGCCTTGTCCCAGCGCAGCAGCCGGGCCAGGAAGGCGGCGAAACCGTCCGCCTCCCTGGCATCGGCCAGTCGCAGGGGTGCCGTCATGCGGCGACGGCCCCCTTGCCGGCGTCACCGGGCGAGCCCGCGCTGTCGTCGAAGTACCCCTCGAGGAAGGACCGCTCCTCCGCCGTGATCCGGCGCGGCCGGCCCTTCTCGAGGTCGTACGGCACCACGATCGTGGAGGCGCGTACGTAGACCGCCTCCGCGTCCTTGACCTCGTACGCGACGGTCAGTGAGGCGGCCCCCACCTTGGTCACCCACGTCTCCACCGTCACCGGCTCGTGCCGGTGGACCAGCGGGCGCAGGTAGTCGATCTCGTGGCGGGCGACGACCGACCCGCCCGTGAACGACTCGCTGCCCTCCCCGGGCGCCAGCCGGAACATGAAGTCGATCCGGGCCTCCTCCAGGTAGCGGAGGAAGACCACGTTGTTGACGTGCCCGAAGGCGTCCATGTCCGACCAGCGCAGCGGGCAGCGGTAGATGTGCCGGGCCATCTCCCGCTCAGCCCCGGGTGAGCTTCTTGTAGGTGGCGCGGTGCGGCCGGGCCGCGTCGGCGCCGAGCCGCTCGATCTTGTTCTTCTCGTACGACTCGAAGTTGCCCTCGAACCAGAACCACTTGGACTCGCCCTCGTAGGCGAGGATGTGGGTGGCCACCCGGTCCAGGAACCAGCGGTCGTGGGAGACGACCACGGCGCAGCCGGGGAAGTCCAGCAGCGCGTTCTCCAGCGAGGACAGGGTCTCTACGTCGAGGTCGTTGGTCGGCTCGTCGAGGAGCAGCAGGTTGCCGCCCTGCTTGAGGGTGAGCGCCAGGTTGAGGCGGTTGCGCTCACCGCCGGACAGGATGCCGGCCGGCTTCTGCTGGTCCGGGCCCTTGAAGCCGAAGGCGCTGACGTACGCGCGGGACGGCATCTCGACCTGGCCGACGTTGATGTAGTCCAGCTCGTCCGACACGACCGCCCAGAGGGTCTTCTTGGGGTCGATGTTGGCGCGGGTCTGGTCGACGTAGGAGATCTTGACCGTCTCGCCGACCTTGATCGTGCCGGCGTCCGGGGCCTCCAGGCCCTGGATCATCTTGAACAGCGTGGTCTTGCCGGCACCGTTGGGGCCGATGATGCCCACGATGCCGTTGCGCGGCAGCGTGAAGGACAGGTCGTCGATGAGAACCTTGTCGCCGAACGCCTTGGAGAGGTTGTTGACCTCGACCACGATGCTGCCCAGACGCGGGCCCGGCGGGATCTGGATCTCCTCGAAGTCGAGCTTGCGCATCTTCTCGGCTTCGGCGGCCATCTCCTCGTACCGGGCGAGGCGGGCCTTGGACTTGGCCTGGCGGCCCTTGGCGTTGGAGCGGACCCACTCCAGCTCTTCCTTGAGCCGCTTGGCGCGCTTGGCGTCCTTCTGGCCCTCGACCTTGAGACGGGACTGCTTGGTCTCCAGGTACGTGGAGTAGTTGCCCTCGTACGGGTAGGCGCGGCCGCGGTCGAGCTCGAGGATCCACTCGGCGACGTTGTCCAGGAAGTACCGGTCGTGGGTGATCGCCACGACGGTGCCCGCGTACTTGGCCAGGTGCTGCTCCAGCCACTGCACGGACTCGGCGTCCAGGTGGTTGGTGGGCTCGTCGAGCAGCAGCAGGTCGGGGGCCTCCAGCAGCAGCTTGCAGAGCGCGACGCGGCGCTTCTCACCACCGGAGAGGTTGACCACCGGCCAGTCGCCGGGCGGGCAGCCGAGGGCGTCCATCGCCTGCTCCAGCTGGGCGTCCAGGTCCCAGGCGTTGGCGTGGTCCAGCTCCTCCTGCAGCTTGCCCATCTCGTCGAGCAGCGCGTCGGAGTAGTCGGTCGCCATCAGCTCGGCGATCTCGTTGAACCGGTCCAGCTTGGCCTTGACCGGGCCCACACCGTCCTGGACGTTCTCCAGCACGGTCTTGGACTCGTCCAGCGGCGGCTCCTGCAGCAGGATGCCGACCGAGTAGCCGGGCGAGAGGAACGCGTCGCCGTTGGACGGCTGCTCCAGTCCCGCCATGATCTTGAGCACGGTGGACTTGCCGGCGCCGTTGGGCCCCACGACACCGATCTTCGCGCCGGGCAGGAAGCTCAGGGTGACGTCGTCCAGGATCACCTTGTCGCCGTGCGCCTTGCGCGTCTTGCGCATGGTGTAGATGAACTCAGCCAAGAGAAACCGTCCGGCGTTCGATGTGTGGGCAGATACACCCCATCTTGCCAGCCGTCCACCCCTGGGCGGAAACGAGTACCCGGGCGACGTCCCTCACGCTTCCGGCCGGCTCCGCAGGCGCGCCGGAAGGGCACACGGGAGTCCGTCTGTCGGTACCGGCGTCTAGGGTGCCCGCACGATCGACAAAGACTCTGATCAGGGGGACCGGACATGCTGCTGGAGAACAAGACCGCGGTCGTCTACGGCGCGGGCGGTGCGGTCGGGCGGACCGTGGCCCGGACCTTCGGCCGCGAGGGGGCACGGGTCTTCCTCACCGGTCGCAGGCTCGCCGGGCTGGAGGAGCTGGCCGGGGAGATCGAGTCCGCCGGCGGCCGGGCCGACGTCGCCGAGGTCGACGCGCTCGACCGGGAGGCGGTCGAGCGGCACGCCGCCGAGGTGGTCCGCACGACGGGCCGGCTCGACGTCTCCGTGAACGCGGTCAGCATCCGCGGTGACCTGCAGGGCACGCCGCTGACCGGGATGTCCGTGGACGACTTCCTGACGCCGATCACCACCGCGGCCACCGCCAACTTCGTCACCGCGACGACGGCGGCCCGATACATGGCCGAACAGGGCTCGGGGGTGATCGTGACCTTCTCCACGGCCGCGGCCCACCTCTCCGGCCGGGACCAGGGCTTCCATGCGACCGGGGGCTTCGGCGTCGCCTGCGGCGCCGTGGAACTGCTCTCCCGGCACCTGGCCGGTGAGGTCGGACCGCGCGGCGTACGCGTCGTCTGCCTGCGCCCGGACGGCATCCCGGAAGCCTGGGTGTCCTGGGGCATGATCGACGACGCCGAGCCCGATCCCGAGGACAGCCCCACGGTGAAGGCCTACATGGAACGGGGCACCGCGCTGCGCCGGCTGCCGAGGCTGGCCGAAGTGGCGGAGACGGCCGCTTTCATGGCGTCCGACCGGGCGGGCGCCATCACGGGAACCGTGGTGAACCTCAGCTGCGGATCCGTCAGCGGCTGAGTACGGGCCTGGTTCCGTGGTCGTCCCTCTGCGTGCCGGCGGAACCGCCGGCACCCGTGGGGGCTACGTGCGCTTGGGCCGCGGGGCGCGCGTGCCGGAGGCGGGCTCCTGCACGTCCTCGGGAGCGAAGGTCTCGTCCTCCCCGAAGTCCGGGGCCTGGAAGGGGTTCGTCGTCGGAGACGGCGACACTGCGGTGGTACCGCGGGGTTGCCCTTCCGGGGCAGAGAACAGCGACGTCACATCGATGAGAGGTTTCCCTTTCGTAACAGGACCCCCTGAAGGACCCTGGCGTGCCGTGACCCGGCACAGCGGTCCTACAGCTTGGTCATCTTGCTGTACGGGCTCAAGATCCGCATTTGCGCCGAGCCGAAATCCACGACGACCGCGGTTCCCTCGTCGACGTCGACTACCCGCCCGAGACCGTGGATGTCGTGCGTGACCTGGTCGCCGACCGCGAAGTGCTTGGGAGCGGGCGTGACCGGGGCCTTGAAGGGGCTGGTGGGCAAATGACGCTTCGGTGCAGCAGGCTTAGTCATTGCCCCCAGTATGCACCCACGAAATGCCCCAGTGGCTGACTCTCGGGGGCACGGATAGCTGATCGTTGTACTCGCTCCGGCAGGCGCCGGGCCGCCGGCCGACCGGCGGACGGGCGGGTCAGCCACGCGGGGGGCCGTACCACCCGTACCCTTCATGGTGTCTACGGCGTCACATAGCGGGCGCCAAACACTGGAGGCAATACCCCGTGCTGATTGCTCAGCGTCCCTCACTGACCGAAGAGGTCGTCGACGAGTTCCGTTCCCGGTTCGTGATCGAGCCGCTGGAGCCGGGCTTCGGCTACACCCTCGGCAACTCGCTCCGCCGCACCCTCCTGTCGTCGATCCCCGGCGCCGCCGTCACCTCGATCCGGGTCGACGGCGTCCTGCACGAGTTCACCACCGTGCCGGGCGTCAAGGAGGACGTCACCGACCTCATCCTCAACATCAAGCAGCTCGTCGTCTCCTCGGAGCACGACGAGCCCGTCGTGATGTACCTGCGCAAGCAGGGCCCCGGCGTCGTCACCGCCGCCGACATCGCGCCCCCGGCCGGCGTCGAGGTGCACAACCCCGACCTCGTCCTGGCCACCCTGAACGGCAAGGGCAAGCTGGAGGTGGAGCTGACCGTCGAGCGCGGTCGCGGCTACGTCTCGGCCGTCCAGAACAAGCAGCAGGGCCAGGAGATCGGCCGCATCCCGGTCGACTCCATCTACAGCCCGGTGCTCAAGGTCACCTACAAGGTCGAGGCGACCCGTGTCGAGCAGCGCACCGACTTCGACAAGCTGATCGTCGACGTCGAGACCAAGCAGGCCATGCGTCCCCGCGACGCGATGGCCTCGGCCGGCAAGACCCTGGTCGAGCTGTTCGGGCTCGCCCGCGAGCTCAACGTCGACGCCGAGGGCATCGACATGGGCCCGTCCCCCACGGACGCCGCGCTCGCCGCCGACATGGCGCTGCCGATCGAGGAGCTCGAGCTCACCGTCCGTTCCTACAACTGCCTCAAGCGTGAGGGCGTTCACTCGGTGGGTGAGCTGCTGGCGCGCTCCGAGGCCGACCTGCTCGACATCCGCAACTTCGGTGCGAAGTCGATCGACGAGGTCAAGGCGAAGCTGGCCGGCCTGGGCCTGGCCCTGAAGGACAGCCCGCCCGGATTCGACCCGACCGCCGCCGCCTTCGGCGCGGACGACGGCGCGGACGCCGGTTTCGTGGAGACCGAGCAGTACTGAGCCCGTGCCACATGGCGTTCCCCTCGGAGATCACTCCGAGGGGAACGCTGCGGCGCCGCCAGGCCGCTGTCCGCCGGTCGGGGTGGACCGCAGACCTGTTCCGGGCGTCCGTGCGTGCCGCGGAACGGCGAAGGGGGCGGAGGTCTGTCGACCTCCGCCCCCTTCGCTCAGGAGCGGCCAGTGGTGTCAGCTCACTCGGCGGACGGGGCCGCCTTCTTCTTGCGGAGGAAGAAGACCGCGCCGCCACCGAGGACGACCAGGACGATCGCGATGCCGGCGATCACCGGGGTGGCGCTGCTCGAACCGGTCTCGGCGAGGTCGCCACCGGTGGTGGAGCCGGTGTCACCGGTGCCCTCGGAGGAGCCGCCGGCCGAGGCCGGGCTGGGCGAGGAGGACGGGGTGTCACCGCCGTTGCCGGCGGTCTCGCAGTCGAGGACGCCCTCGAAGGTCTTCTCGAAGCCCTCGGGGCCGGTGATGGTGACCTTGTAGTGCTGGTCCTCGGCCACCGGCACGGTGATGGTCTCGGACTTGCCGGCCTCGACCGTGTACTCCTTGTCGGCCAGCGTGAAGGTGAACGGCTTGTCACCCTCGTTGGCGGCCGTCACGTCCAGGCCGTTCTTGGCGCAGTTGACCTCGGCGGAGACCGCCGGGATCGGGCCCTTGGCGGCCCAGGTGCCGGTGGTCGTCGCCGAGACGGAGCTGTCGCTGGAGCCGGCGAGGATCTGGACCTGCGTGGTGCTGTTGACACCCGTGAACGCGCGGCCGACCGGGAGCTTGGTGTTCGCGGTGGCGGTCAGCGAGGTCGTGCCGTCGGGGGTGCCGGCCTCGACGTCGAAGTAGACCTCGTCGCCGTCCTTGGCGGAGGTGACCGCGGTGCCGTTCTTGTCGGTGACCTTGACGCCGGAGGGGTTGCTGGGCGCGGGGCTCACCTGGACGGTGGAGGCGTTGGTGTGGACGGTGATCGGACCGAGCAGGTCACCGGCCTTGCCGGAGACCGCCGGCGGGTCGAGGGTCAGCGACGCCGCGGGCTCCCGGAGGTCCTTGGCGTGGTCCTGCAGCCAGTCCGCGAGCTCCTCGGCGACCGGGTCGACCGCCGTCACGTCGGCCTTGTCGGAGAAGCGCCAGATGGCCACCTGGGTACCCGCGGCGGCGAGCTTCTCGGTCAGCGGGCCGGACAGGGCCGCGGTCTTCTGCAGCGCCGCGAGGTCGTTCACCTGCGGGTAGGAGTTCTGCAGAATCCAGTTGATCTTGCCGGCGTCCGCGTTGTCGTGGAGGCTCGACTCGTCCCAGGAGACCTCCTTGTAGGCGGCGTTGCCCTGGGTCGGGTTGTGCAGGTCGATGCAGTACGTCTGGATCGTGCCACCGCCGTCGACGGACATCTCGAAGAGTCCGGCGCTGACCGGGTCCTTCTTGCCGCCGTCGTTGATGACGGCCGCGTCGAAGGTCTTCAAACCGCCGAGCGTCGCCGTCGCACCGGGCGCGGTGGGGGTCGCGTCGTCCGCGATGGCGGACCCGGCAACGGCTATGGAACCCGCGGCGAGGAGGCCTGAGGCCACCATCGCTACGGCAAGACGGGCAGCTCCCCGCCTCCGTACAGTGAACATGAATTTCCCCTCCGGGCGAGGCTGGTCGTGGGGGCACGCCTCGCCGACAGCTGTGGATCCCCGCGGAAAGCCGGGGTTCCGCAGAATCCTAGGAACCAACCGCACCAAAGCCACCAGGATTCACGGCCGCCCGGGAATTCGAATCGCAATCGTTACCCGCGCGTAGGCATAGACATGAAATTGTCGATAAATCATCGGCGTTTCACCACCGGGCGAATGCTCAGCTGTCCGGCTTATCCGGACAGGGCGGCCAGCGGATCGGCGAGCGGCTCCCCGGCGCCCGCGGCGGAATTCGGAACCATCAGTTCCGGGCGGCCCACGGACACCCGCCGGAACGCCGAGGTGCCGCGCGTCAGATCGTGGCCGCAGGCGATCGCGTCGACGTCGGCGGAGATCCAGCGCTGGCCGTCGCGCTCCTCCTCACGCACTCTCAGGCGTCCCTGGACGAGCAGCGGTTCACCGACCCCGACCGACGCCACCACGTTCTCCCCCAGCTGCCGCCAGGCCCACACCGTGTAGAAGCTGGTGTGCCCGTCGGACCAGCCGCCGCGCTCCCGGTCCCAGCGGCGCGCGGTCGTCGCCAGCCGGAACCTGGCGACCGGCACGCCCGTGGGCGTCTTCCGGAATTCCGGCCTGGTCGCGACATTCCCCACGACGGTGACCAGTGTCTCGTTCATTGCCGATGCTCCCCCGTTGCCGTCGCCGGCCGGCGGCCCCCTGCCGCCGGCCCCGCGATGGCTCCATGGTGCGCCCGCCGCGCCCCCCGTGGAGAAATGGGATTCAACCTGTGGATTACTGGCCTGTTGTGGACAACTCCGTCACCCGGAAGTGGTTTCCGGAGAGCACCCCGTACTGCTCCCGCACTTCCCGGTAGCGCAGCAATTCCGCCGCCAGCGGCTCCAGCACCCGCGCCCGCCCGCAGTCGGCCGCCGCGTCGGCCATCCGCCGCTCCGCGGCCTGGCCGTGCCGCCGGGCCGGGCCCCGGGCCGCGAACCGGCTCACCCGGGTGAGCAGCGGACCGCCCAGCGCGCCCACGGCCAGCAGCACGGGCGGCAGCCACCACGGCAGCCGCAACGCACCCGCCGCCGTCACGATCCCCGACGCCAGCGCCACCGTCGCGAGCAGCGCCAGCAGCCACTGCGCCGTACCGACCACCGTCCACCACCGGGGACGCAGCGGCTCGTCCGGCGCCACCCGCTCCACCGTCGCGTCCAGCGCCTCCGGGAGCGTGCGGCCACCGCGGCGCGCGGCTTCCCGTACCGCCTGCGCCCAGGGAGCGGGCAACCCCTCGACGGCCTCCGCCGCGACCGCGCGCACCGCCTCGTCGACCGACGCGCGGGACGCCGACAGCGCCGGACGGCGGCCGTCGAGGATGCCGTCGCGCAGATCGGCGCCGCGTCCGCGGCGCAGCCGCCGCCACGGGGTGCCGCACGCCTCCTCGGCGGCCCTGGCCCAGGTGCGCTCCGCCGCCCGGCCCGCCGCCGCGGCGCCCACGGCGTGGGCGAGGCTCGCCGTGAAGTCCTCGCGGGACCGGTCGGTGAGCCCCGTCATCCCCTCGGCGACGTACAGCGGGCGCAGCCGCTCGGCGAGCCCGTCCACGTCCGCGGACAGCCGGCGGCTCGCGGCCGCGCGCTCCGCCACGACCTGGCCGATGGCCGCCCGCAGCTCCGGCACGCCGTCACCGTTCAGCGCCGAGGTGGCCAGCACCATGGCGCCGTCCTCGCCGTGCTCGCCGACGGCGAGCCCGTCGTCGTCGAGCAGCCGCCGCAGGTCGTCCAGGACCTGCTCGACGGCCTCCTCCGGGAGCCGGTCGATCTGGTTGAGGACGACGACGGTCACGTCGGCGTGCCCGGCCAGCGGCCGCAGGTAGCGCTCGTGCAGCGCCGCGTCCGCGTACTTCTCCGGGTCGAGCACCCACACGATCACGTCGACGAGCTTCAGCACCCGGTCCACCTGGTCGCGGTGGGCGGTCGCCGCCGAGTCGTGGTCCGGCAGGTCGAGCAGGACCAGGCCGGCGGGCCCGTCGTCCGTCCGTTCCGCCCCCTCGTCCAGGACGCTGTGCCGGGCGAACCGCGCCTTGGGCCCGATGCCGAGCCGGTCCAGCAGCCCGGAGGCGCCCCGGGGGTCCCAGGCACAGGCGACCGGCGCCGAGGTGGTGGGCCGGCGGACGCCGATCCGCGACAGTTCCAGGCCGGTCAGCGCGTTGAACAGGGACGACTTCCCGCTGCCCGTCGCCCCCGCCAGCGCCACCACCGTGTGGTCCGCGGAGAGCCGGCGCCGGTCGCCGACCCGTTCCAGCAGTTCCCCGGCCCCGTCGAGCGCCTCGTGGCTCACGCGGGTGCGCGACAGCCCGAGCAGCTCCGACAGGGCGTCCACCCGCTCTGTGAGCACCTGATCACCTCTCCTGGAGTCCGTACGACTTCTGCACGACCGAAAGCTCCGCGATCAGCGACGCCTGCTGGGCCGCCGTCACATCCAGCGCGTCGACCGGGAGCACCCGCAGTTCCCGCTCCGCGTCGAGCACGTCGCCGACGAGCCGGTCCAGCTCCTCGCGCGCCCGGTCGCCCGCCCGCAGCGCCGCCTGCGCGCCGACGAGCGAGGCGAGCCGCTCGCCCGCGACCGTGCCCTTGCGGCCGCCGAGCACGGCGACCGCGATCAGTGCCGCCGCGTGCTGCGGGTCGACGCCTTCCGCGCTGCCGCGCACCGACTGGTGCGCGAGGCGGTTCACCGTGAACCCCCAGGTGTCGACGGCGTCCTCGATCCGCTCGGCGGCGTCATCGGCGGCCGCCTCCGGGTCGGCGTCCTCCGTCAGGACGGCGCCCGCACGGTCGCCGCGCCAGGCGTCGAGGGTCCGCTCGTCCGCCGCCGCGACCTCGGTGCGCAGCTGGACCGCCAGGCTCTCGGCGAGGGCGCACAGCAGGGCCGCCGGACCGCAGTCGGGGTAGCCGCGCCAGCTGGCCAGGGCGTCCCCGGCGAGCAGCGCCCCGGCGCCGACGGCCTCCTGCACGCGCGACTCGGCCTCGTCGTAGGCGTTGTCCACGTGGCGGGTCAGACGTACCGCGGCGGCGTGCTGCGCGGCCGAGGCGCCGGCCAGCTCCGGGAGCCGGTTGCCGAGCGAGCCCAGCACCCCGGTCACGGTGCGCCGTGCCGCCTGGTGCCGCGCGGCCGGGTCCTCGGCGCAGTGCGCGAGCCAGCTGCCGAGCGCCGCCACCGCGGTGTGCGGCAGCAGCCCGCCCGCCCCCGCGGACTCGGGCAGCTCCGGGACGGTGAACCGCGGTACGTCCCCGAGCCCGGCCCGGGTCAGCAGCGCCGCGTAGTGCTGCGAGACGTCCTCGGCGATCTGGTGCGGCACCCGGTCCAGGACGGTGGCCAGGGTGACGTCGTACTCCTTGGCCGTACGCAGCAGGTGCCACGGCACGGCGTCGGCGTAGCGCGACGCGGTGGTCACCAGGATCCAGATGTCGGCCGCGCAGAGCAGTTCGGCGGCGAGCTCGCGGTTGCGGGAGACGAGGGAGTCGATGTCGGGCGCGTCCAGCAGGGCGAGTCCGCGCGGCAGCGTGTCGTCGGTCTCCAGGCGCAGCCACAGCCTGGTCTCCTCCGCCTCGCGCTCCTCGTCGTTCCCGTCCGGCCTCTCCTCCCCGTCGGCGTCTGCCGCGGTCCTGGGTCGCGGTGCCCAGGCACGGGCCAGGCCCGGCAGCACCCGCGGATCGGCGAACCACGCGCGGTCCTGGGGGTGGCACACCAGCACCGGTGTGCGCGTCGTGGGGCGCAGCACGCCCGCGTCACTGACCCGCCGCCCGATCAGCGAGTTCACGAGCGTGGACTTCCCCGCTCCCGTCGAACCGCCCACCACGGCCAGCAGCGGCGCTTCGGGCGCCTTCAGCCGGGGCACCAGATAGTCGTCGAGCTGCGCCAGCAGCTCTTGACGTGTGCGGCGGGCCCGCTCGGCTCCGGGAAGGGGGAGGGGAAAGCGCGCGTCCGCGACGCGATCGCGCAGCGCCGACAGCGCGTCGAGGAGTTCGGGCCGTACATCCAAGATCGCCACAGTGGCAGAATGCCCCATTTTGGTGGGTTTTTGAAGCGTATTCCGCCTAGTTCACGTCTTTCGGCCCGCAAGAAGACCGGAACGGGACAGAAGGGCCGGAAGAGACACCGGCATAACGAGTGCACAACAGCCGTCGGCTGAGGCGCCAAAACTGGTGCGACATTCGCACCTGCCTGCGATTATCAGACCGCTTCACCGAACCTACACAACGTGTCATGAAGGCGAAGCAACCGGCCGCACATCAGCCGCGCCCTATCCTTGTCCCCGGCAAGGTCACGGAACCGTCGACACAAGGGGCGGGTTCGGTCGCGGCCAACGTCCGGCCCCCGTAGCTCAGTGGATAGAGCAGGCGCCTTCTAAGCGCTTGGCCGCAGGTTCGAGTCCTGCCGGGGGCACCCACTGCGCCCCTCCCTATGGAGGGGCTTTTTTGCTGGTCAGAGCCTCGCCACGCGGAGCGGAGCAGCGCCGGACCACCTGCGGATGATCACGGGAACCCTCCGGCGCCGTCCGGCTCTCACCGGGTTTGCGCGGGTGGCTCTGTCGAATACGTGTCGAAGTTCCGGGGACCGGTTCAGCGATCTTCGTCCGGCTCGGGGAGGTCTCCCCCGGCCTCGATCCGCCTCTGGTGATCCCTTAGCTGACCGGAGATACAACGCGCGTAGGTGGCAAGCAGGACGGGGACGCTGTTGCCCGCCCACTCGGCAACCTGCGCCGGCGGGACGCCCGCGTTGAGCCACGACGTCAGGCAGGTATGCCGCAGGTCATAGACGCGCTTGCCGAGCGGCGAGGCGAACACTGCCGGTGCGAGAACCTGCTGCCGAGCGGTGCGCCAGGCGCGGCGAAAAACCGACCCCGCGAGGGTGTCCCCGTGCTATCCCGGGAAGAGCAGATCCCCGGGCTTCGGACCCTCGGCCTTCACGTGCTCCCGCAGGACGCGCGTCAGCGCCGGACGACACGGCACGACGCGGGTGTCGTCCTTGGCCCTGCCCTTCAGCCCGCGCACCTCATGGACCATGCCGGTATCCGTCCACTGCTTCCTCCGGCCGGGGCCCCGCGTAGTACAGCGTGGAGAAGAAGGCGTGCAGCCGCCGGCCACAGCGGGGACGGCGCCAGATCCCGCCCAGGAGACCCGCTTGATCAAGGACGCCGCAGCGGCCGAGCCGTCGAGCTTGGGCACGAGCGAGTGGAGCACGTCATCGATCTTCCGGGGGTCCCCCCAGGCCGCCATCGACCCGGTGTTGCGCTCCACCCACCGCAGGATCGTGGAGACCTCGGGGGCACTTCGCCGCGGCCATTCGTGTTGAAGGCGAACTCCCGCAGCGCGGTCCGTACGTCCACGGCGGCGAAGCGGCTGGGCAGAGGACTGCGGAGCAGGGGAACACCACGGGCGGCATCGTCGCCCTGGTCTTCCGCTGCCGGCCCTCCGGTGGCACCGAGCGCACCTCCGCCGAGACCACAGCCGTCGACCGGCTCACGCCCGAAGAAGTCGCCGAGCGCATGTCCGAAGTCCTCGCGGTCCGGCTGCTCGACGGCCTCGACGGCCTCGACGGCGAAGCTCCCCACGTGCGGAGCCACGATGGCAAGCGCCTGAACCCCGTCTGACGGCCCTCCGTAGCATGTCCCGGTGTCGACCGAACCGGAGCACACCATGACTGCGGTGATGCGGTCTCTGCCCAAGGCCGAAGTGATCCTCCGCGATACCGACTGGGCCGGTCTGGAGCACCTGTGGGGTCCCGCAGGCGACGTACCCGCCTCGCTGGCGGCCCTGCGCGGTACCGATCCCGTCGTCCACGCGCGCGTCATGGACAAGGACCTCGATTGCCTGCGCCACTCAAACGGCGTCTCCCCGGCCACGGTGCCCGCCGCGCTGTTCATCGCCGCGATCCTTCCCGAGCCGAGTACCGAGGTCGAAGGGACCTACTACTCCTGGGACGACCCAGTCGGAGGGGAACGGCGCAGCCTGCTCCGTGTGGGACTGCTCGAATGGCTGGCGTCGCTGGCCTACGACACCGACGACGAGTTGTACGGCAAGCTACTGAGGCGGGACGAGGTCTCACCGGAGATCGAGGCGGTACGGGCCTTGCGGCCGCTGTTCTTCCAGGCAGTCGCCCCCTTCCTGGACGACGCCAAGCCCGCCGTGCGCCACGCGGCCCTCATGACAGCCATCTTCCTTTCTGAACACCCCGATCTGGCAGGCCACCACTCTGACCTGGCCACCCGTGCCCGGGATCTGCTGGCGACCTGCGAACGCCCCCCGTACTACCGCCACTGCGCCATCGACGGCCTCAAGGCCTGGGGCGAGCCCTACGAAGACCTCATGCGACCTACCGACGTTCGCCCGCCCCGGCCGACGGAGCACGAGGGATCGCCGTGGGACGATGCGGTCTCCATCGACGACCAACAGTCCGGCTGCAGCGACGGCCCGCCCTTCTAGGCCACCGGTGTCAAGCCCAACGCACTTGCCGAGTTAGTGAGGCCTGCCGGTGTGACGTCGGGTGATGCTTGACGACTGCCCTAGACGATCATGAAGCGACGCGGCGCGGTAAGACTTTCCCTACTTCATCAAGACACCCGGCGTCGCTCACGCTCCGCCGGGCGCGCGGCCCGCGTCCGGCCGCGCCCACGCTCCTGCCTCCGTCCCGCTCGGCGCGCCGTCCGCCACCGCGCGCCCACAGAGGTAGGCCGGGGCATGAGCCGAGACCCGTGGACGCCACAGCCACTCAACGACAAGGCCATGCCTCCGGCGGGGGCGCTCGGACTCCGGGATGGAGGGGGCGCCGTACGCGAGTGCCGGCACGTCGTGGCGAGCGTCGTAGGCTCCCATCCCGACCACCGTCGACCCAGGCAGAGCCGAGCAGACGCGGCCCAGGGCGTCAAGGTCGTTCGTGCAGTGGCGCGCTCCACCTTGACGCCCTGAACCACGCCCGCTCCATGATCTGTGGGTCGACGGCGGACGGGATGGGAGGTGGGGGCAGGTAGTGGGGGTGCAGGTTGGGCGCCGGATACACGTGAGTACCTTGGCGCTCCCAAAGCTGTCAGAAGGGCGGGACCCGTGCAGATAGCCGGAGTCGACTTGTACGTCAACAATCCGATCATGGCTTTGGGGTCGCCAGACTGGATTCGCGATGACCTAGCGTTGCAGGACAATCCCGCTGTGTCCTCCGACACTCACGTCATTGTGCGTGTGCAAGCTCAGACCGTTCTGATCAAGGTGCGGCTGTTCCGGGACCACGGTCAGGGTGTCGCCTCCGACCCATCATTCACCCCTGTCTTCGACGGGTCGCTCTACTTGGCAGACCGACGCTTCGTGATCGGCGACGTGCTGGGAGAAAGCCGGTTCGTCAAGTACATCGGGGGACCGCAACGGTGGCTAGTACGGGTGGCAGTTGATGATCCCAAGGGGTACGCGCGTGCTGCCGACGTAGTTCTTAGGGCCGAGGAGTAGAGGCGACTCCCCGTCGCGCCCATCGTTCGCATCGAGGGGATCGGGCGTGCCACAGCCGTGCCAGGTGAGGCGGTGCCGAGCGGGGAGCCACGGGGAACAGCGGCAAGAGCGCCACGTTGCCGCAGGTCAACGTCTGCCCAGGTGAGACAGGGTCCGCAGCCTCAGTCTTCCAAACTGGTGCTCCAAGGCCCTCGCGCCAGAGCCGCTCATCATGATGGCGCGAAGCCTCCTATTGGTCCCCAGCCGCTCCGGCGCATCGCGCGGTCTGCGATGAATCATTCATCGTCATCCGAAGAGGAGCCCCGTCGTACGGAGATCACCAAGATCACAATCAGCGCCAGGATGATCAAGACCGCAACAAGGCCCCAGATTCCGGATGCCCAGCCGCTGTCGTCGTTTTTGAGAGGCGCCAGGCCGCCGGGACCAGTAGCCAGGACGCCGAACCCCGTGTCCCCCAGTTTCATGATGGGAGCGTATTGCTGCCAGCGATCCGACGCTAGAGACGTAGGAGCGGCAACAAGGTGAGGGTCGGACAGTGGTCGTGCCACATCCGTGCCAGAACGGGCGGGGACTCACGGGGAGTCGGGGTGCGCAGGGGTACGTGAAGTCGGACTCCGCCGAAGGCGGGCACCCACAGGTCAGGCCTACGATTGCCCCACCGCGCTCCTAAAGAGGTGATCCCGGATCCTGGCGCGGTGCACCATGGAGCCATGCGAGTCTTCGGCAATCCAGCGACGGCACCCAGGATGCTGCTGCTCAGCGAGGTGAGGTTTGATCCGGATTGGATCTTCCGCCTCGACCGTCCTCTGTTTCTCATGCCAGGAGATCGGGTCTCCATGGATGGAGGTCGTCTTCTCGTACAGCGGGCCGGCGGCCGCGAGGAGTACCCGGCTACTGACCTCGCTCCGTGGTGCTGGCGTTGGCGGCTCGTCTGACGGCCGTGCCCCTCCCGTGCCCGATCAGACGGGTAACCGCGGGCAACCACGGTGCCATCGTGCACGAAGAAGGGGCGCCCCCGTGTCTTGGGGCACGCCTTCTGTCCAGCGCCGTCGCTGGCCTACTGCGGAGAGTGTGGGATTTGAACCCACGGTGACATCGCTGCCACGACGGTTTTCAAGATTGCTCACTGGGCGTCGAGTGGCGCTCGAAGCCGCGCGCGATCTCCGATTGCGGAACCTCTACGTCTTCGCGCGCACAGACTCTGCGGTGCCGGATGCGGGCACCGTCGCTCGTGTGGACCTGGTGGAATCCGGTGCCGCGCTCCTCGGTCGCTGCGTAGAGGTGAATCGGGATGGTGACCAGGCCGAAGGTGACGTAGCCGGTCCAGATCGCGCGCATACCGACAGCGTGCAAGCCGGGGCAGTTCGCCGCACGGTCTGCTGCTCCGGGCCGGTGACAGCGATTTTGCATCGAATGCGGCTTACGGGAAGAGGTCGATCACACTCCGGATTAAGCTCCCGCACAGCATCGTCCGCAGTGTCGACCAGCGAACGCAGGAGCGCTGACCATGCCCAAGACCCGCCTGAAGTGCCGCAACGCTTCTTCGGCCGCCGCCGTCGTGGCCGCCGGAACCGAGCCAGGCGACCGGCAGCACACCGTCCGGCAGGACGGCCGCCACGTCGTCATCGCCTACGCTGACACGCGCTGGCCCTTCGACGTCGCCGAGTGGGCCGCCCTGGAGGGGCACGCCAGCGACAAGTCAGCCGCCCGGGTCATGGCCAGCCTGTGAACCAGCGGGATTGACGCCCCCATGAGCGAGGTAGAAATGGGACGCGGCTTCGCCCTCCTCCACCTTGGGCGGAGCCGCACCACTTTCCGGGTGATCAGCACAGGACGCGGATCGCGTCCGGCCTCAGCTCCCTGCTGAGCCGAACCGGCCGCGCCGGTAGGTCTAGCTGTGAACTCCTGAAGCAGGTGTCGCAGGTTCGAATCCTGCCTGAGGCATATGGGAAAGGGCCCTGGACCGACAAGGTCCAGGGCCCTTTGACGAGCCAGCGCAGACGAAGCCCTTCAGGTTCCGATCATGGTGACTGTGACTGTCCGCCGCTTGCTCGCCAGAAGGTCCCTACGAATCCCCGGAGAGATTCCGGTGAGTCAGGTCGCTTGCGGGGTGTGGCGATCCCGCCCCGTACCCGAGGTCGACTGACCGGGGGCACGGGGCGGTCACGCCTGCGATGGACTCATGGCGTCGAGCGTCAAGCTGCGCGCCGGATGAGGACTGATCGCTCAGTCGCAGGACGCTTCCCGAGGCTGGAGCGGCGCGCGCCACTCCCAGTTGCAATCCCAGTCCTCGTCATCCTTGTCATGGATGCCGTGATGGTCCGGAATACAGGGGCCACAGGAGTCATCATCGTCGTCCCGGTGGTCGCCGTGGTCCGGGTAATCACCGTGATGCGGGTAGTCGCCGTGGTGCGGGTATCCGGGCCCGGCAGGTCCGGGAGGCCCGGGAGGCCCGGCGGGTCCAGGAGGTCCAGCGGGCCCAGGGGCGCCGGGGGTGCCAGGCAGGCCAGGGGCACCGGAAGGACCGGGAGCACCAGGGGCGCCGGGGGCGCCAGGCAGGCCAGGGGCGCCGGAAGCACCGGGAGCGCCGGGGGCGCCAGGCAGGCCAGGGGCACCGGGGGCGCCAGGCAGGCCAGGGGCACCGGAAGCACCGGGGGCGCCAGGCAGGCCAGGGGCACCGGGGGCGCCAGGAGCACCGGGAGCACCGGGAGCGCCGGGGGCACCGGGAGCGCCAGGAGCGCCGGGAGCGCCGGGAGAGCCGGACGGTCCGGGGGGACCGGACGGTCCAGGAGGACCGGACGGACCGGGAGGACCGGGCGGGCCAACCGCGCAGGCCGCCCGCGTGACGACATTGCTGTCCAGCGTGACCGCGCCATTACGCGCGAGGAGCCGGCCCTCTACATTCGCGTTGGTTTGCGCTGTGATCGAGGTCAGGGCCAGGATGTTGCCCTTGAAGACGGAAGCGGACCCGAGGGTGGCAGAGCTCCCCACCTTCCAGAACACGTTGCAGGCATTCGCCCCGCGGATGAGGGTGATCTGGCTGGCCGAACTTGTGATCAGGGTCGAGTCCGTCTGGAAGATGAAGACGGCGTTGGGGTCGTTCTGACCGTCGAGAACGAGGGCGCCTTGGCCGGCGGTGATTTCGAATGTCCCGTTCGTGTAGACGCCTGGTGCCAGCGTCAGTCCGCCGAGCTCGACACCTGGGTTGGCCCCAGGCCCTCGGCTGGCCGCGTCGTTGTACGCGGTGGTCAGGTCCGCCTGGGCCGGGGCGGCTGCTGCGCCGGTGCGAATGGTTCCGTTGACGACTCCCGGCGGAAAGCCCACCACCGCGAGACCCGGGCTGACGCCCAGGTCGCCGTTGATGACGCTCGGGCCCGTGTTGGTGACCGTCGAACCGCCCAACACCGCGTAGCTCGTAGCCGTCCCCAGCCCCACGGGGGCTTCCGCCGCGTGCGCGGCGTTGGCAAACAGGCTGGCAGCCGTCAGCCATGCCAGTGCAGGAATCGCGATGAGGGTCGCCTTGAGCCGACCGTGTCTCCGCCACCGGCCTATATGGGAGGGCGGAGTTTCAGCCAATGCCATAGCACAAGACCTTTCTTGTCGCCTTGAGCTCAATACCCCAGCAAGGGGCGTCGATTTCCGAAGTGAGCTTGGACAAGGGCCGCAACTCTCGTTTGGTGTCGAGACTTCGAAGGCTCAACCCCCAAGGGGATGCCAGGGCTCTTTCCCGCCGAGGCTGCAAACGCGTCCACCACTCACGGGGCAAAACCTAGTAAAGAACACACATGGTGCGCATAGGCATAAGAAGCCAAAAGGGGTATGGCCACACTCCAGTTCATTCCGCTGGCGGTGTCCGATGGCACATGCCAACGCGGTCTGGTTGAGTGTCCGGCCTTGGAAACGGCACCAGCGATCGAGAGGGCTAGGTTCGAAGGTTCGTGCGAGCTTGCTCACGTATCCATGGCGCCTGCGAGTCTTCCGCCGTACCTGCAGGTGCAGAGCAGCGCCACAGATGCCAAGATCAGGTCGATGCGAGTCGTGTCGCCATCGGCCAAGAGTTGCTGCTCTGCTGTGCGTGGCGGCGCCTGCACAAGCACACCGAAACTGAGTGAAGCAGCGCCTCGGGGATCGACCGGCCGGGTTCGGCTCCGCGGCACGCCTACGGTAAGGACCCCTTCGCAGGGCCACCGGCATCGGTGGCGCCTTGTGACCCCTGGCAGCAGAGGATGACGGCAACGGAGCCGTATACGTGGGGACTTTGGCGGTAGTAGGAGACGCTGCGCTTGGCAGAGAGCGAGGCGGTTCCTGGCCGCCGCAAACGTCGTCGACCTGAGAGCTCCGTTCCCGGAGCAGTACCGGCCCGGGCGCTCTGGGCCTGAGACGATCTGGGCCTGAGAACCCGCCGCCTGTCTCGGGAGCAACCTCACAGCCGGCCGCGCCACGCGATGTGCTGTTCTGTGTGCCGCCACGTGCCCGTAAGGGGAGCGCGCCACGGGGAACTGCGGGGAACGTCCAGGGCTCACTAGTCGGGACAGCACTCCGTCCGCGGCGCTTAGGCGCCAGGAGGCCCCCACCGCACACGGCAGTGGGGGCCTTCCTGTGGCCAGGGCGGAAAGGGTCTCTAGGCCAAACGCCCCGACACGCACGAGCATGGAGGCTGTGCCAGCAGGCAGCACGCTGAACGCATCAATCGGGTGCCGGAGTGGCCTGCATCGAGGGAGCCACGCGGCTGCCTTGACGTGCTCGCCTTGCGTGGTCGCGGGGAAGGCGAGTTCGCCGATCTGCAGGGCGACGGTGAAGCCGATGCCACCAGGGTGGCGAGGCCGAACACGTCGTCCCACGCGAGCTCGGGATTCAACCGGGCCCGCGTGAAGCGCGCGGCGCGGCATGGATCGACGACGCGGACGGCTGGTACAGCAACACCGGTCGCGAGTTGCCGGCCAGCGGTGACTGGAGGTTTTTCGCACGAGCTCTGCGAGCGGCGACCATCTACGAGTAGTCCTGGCCGTGTCGAAAGCCTGTCGAAGTCGGGTGGCAAGCCAATGTCGGCACGGGTTATTGCCCAGGCCAGGGCCCGATTGCGGGCAAACGAGCAATGCGCCTTCTAAGCGCTTGGCCGCAGGTTCGAGTCCTGCCGGGGGCACCCACTGCGCCCCTCCCTATGGAGGGGCTTTTTTGCTGGTCACCAGGGGTACGACGGCGGTCGCGCGGGCGTGCCGGGGGTGCGCACGGCGTGCGGGTCGCGGGGGGGGGGCGGGG
>NZ_JARAVK010000079.1:0-37107 GCF_033792765.1 Streptomyces sp. PA03-6a
GCAGCCGACCCAGCCCGTCGAGGACGCCCGATGACCGCCCCCGTCTACAGCCCGGCTCCGCAGTTCTCCTCCACCGTCCCGGTGCACAGGACCCACCTCGGCCACGCGCTGAAGTCCGAGTGGACCAAGATCCGTACGGTGCGCTCCACGCTGTGGACGCTCGGCGTCATGCTGCTGCTGATCCTCGGCATCAACCTGCTCGTCGTCGGCCTGGGCTCGACCGAGAACGTCTCCGACCCGGTGCTCGGCTTCGGCCTGTTCGGGGTGCTCCTCGGCCAGCTCTGCGTCATGACCCTCGGCGTGCTGGTGATCAGCTCCGAGTACGGCACGGGCATGATCCGCACGACCCTCACCGCGTGCCCGCAGCGCGGCCGGGTGCTCACCGCGAAGGCGATCGTCTTCTTCGCGCTGACCTTCACCGTCACCACCGTGGCCTGCGCGCTCACCGCGCTGATGAACTACGCCACCTTCGGCGGCAGGTCGGTGGGCGACGACACCTTCGTGGGCGCCCGGCTCGTCATCGAGGACGGCCTCACCACCGCCAGCGGCACCCAGTGGCTGGGCGCCACCGTCGGCGTCGGCCTGTACGTGGCGCTGCTCGGGCTGCTCTCGCTGGCCGTGGGCGCGCTGCTGCGGCACTCCGCGGGCGCGATCACCACGATGATGGGCGTGGTCCTGCTGCCGCTGATCATCGCGATCTTCATGCAGTCGGACAGCCTCCGCAAGGTGCAGGAGAAGCTGATCGAGTACTCCTCCCCCAACGCCATCGCCTCGCTCTACCAGATGCCGATGCTGGAGAACGGCGACGCCGACGGCGTGCGCCAGTTGATCGGGCTCGCGATCATCACGGCCGTCGCCCTGGGCGCGGCCTACGCGGCGCTCGCCAAGCGCGACGTCTGACCCGGGTCACCGGGCAGCTTCCGCCCCGCGGTCAGTACCGGGGGGCGTTCCGGGACCGCTGGAGCCGTGCGCTCCGGCGGTCCCTGGCGTTCCAGCAGGCGGTGTGCCAGTGGCGCCGGTCCTCCACGCCGCCGTGCTCCGGCCAGGCCACCAGGTGCCCGACGCCCGGCGGGATCTCCTGGTCGCAACCGGGGCAGCGGTAGTGCTTGCCCCCCGGACTCCCGCTCAGCTGGCGGACGGTCCACTGCTCGCCCTGCCAGCTCTCCACACGCTCCGGGCCCCTGGCCGGTCCGGCCTCGGGACGCTCCTCGGCTCTGCCGGCGGCGCCTCGGGGGCGGTTTCGGCGCGGGGACACGGGCACACACCTCATGCGGTTCGGGGGACTCGGGACCGCCAACCAGCGTACGCGTAGCGCGGACCGTGCCGGGTACCCGGTCGGGGAACCCCCCATTCCGGCCATCACCGCGAAAATCATGAAATCGCGGTGCGCGGACCGTGCCTTTGGCACGTGTCAGGCGTTAGTGCCAGTAGGGGAGCCGTGTCGGCCACCGAGGAAGGTGTGAAGCACGATGCGTGTCGGTACTTTCGTCCTCGCCGCCCAGTTCCCGGGGCAGGGACCGGGGGAGGCGCTGCACCGCGCGGTGCGGTCCGCAGAGGCGGCGGAGAAGGCCGGGCTGGACTCCGTATGGCTGGCGGAGCACCACTTCGTGCCGTACGGCGTGTGCCCGTCGGCCGTGACGCTCGCCGCGCTGCTGCTGGGCAGGACGCACCGGATCGGGATCGGTACGGCCGTGAGTGTCCTGCCGACCGCGCACCCCGTGGCGCTCGGCGAGCAGGCGGCGCTGCTGCACATCGCCTCGGGCGGCCGTTTCACGCTGGGCGTGGGCCGCGGCGGCCCCTGGGTGGACCTGGAGGTCTTCGGCGCCGGACTCGCCGCCTTCGAGAAGGGTTTCCCCGAGTCGCTGGACCTGCTGCTGCGCTGGCTCCGGGAGCCGCGCGTGGGGGCCTCGGGTGAACGATTCGCCTTCCGCGAGGTCGACGTCGTGCCGCGGGCGGACGAGTTCGAGGAGCCCGGCGGGCCGCCGGTCGTCGTCGCCTGCACCTCGCCGGGCAGCGTCCGGCTCGCGGCACGCAGGGGTCTGCCGATGCTGCTCGGCATGCACTGCGGCGACGAGGACAAAGCTGCCATGGTCGCAATGTGGCAGGCCGAGGCGCGCGATGCGGGGCTTTCACCCGAAATGGTGGCCACGGCGGAACATGTCTCCGCGGGCGTGGTACAGATCGCGGACCGCCGCGCGGACGCGGTGGAGACCCTCACCAAGGCGATGCCCGGCTGGCTCCAGCGGGGCCTCGCCGCGCACCGCACGGTCGACGGCCGGCCCCGGACGATGCGCGATCCGCTCGCCTACACCGAACTGCTCTGCGACCTCCACCCCGTGGGCCCGCCCGCGCTGTGCGCCGACCGGCTGGCGGCCACCGCCGAGCGGACCGGCATCAGCCGCTTCGCCCTGCTCGTCGAGGGCTCCGGCGATCTCGCGGCCACCGAGGAGAACGTGGCGCGGCTCGGCAGCGAAGTGCTCCCGCAATTGGCCTGATTGAAACATCAAAGAGCAGTGGTGCGACCAACGGCGGGAGCACCCTGCCCGGTTCAGCAGTCCCGCAGCTCCGGGGACTGGTTCAGCAGCTGTGCGCGTACGGAGGTGAAGGTGGCGTAACGCCCGTCGACCGCCGGGTCCAGCGGGAACACCGCGACCCGGTGGCAGTTCTGGAACGCCAGCCGGACCCCGAAGTGCCGCTGCAGGGCCCCCCGTATCGCGTCACTCGCCAGGGCGCGGAGCAGCTGCCCGCGTGCGTGCTCGTCCGGCGGAGGTACCTGGTTGTCGGCGAACTCGCCGCCGTCCACCTTGAGTTGTGCCGCCAGAGAGCTGATCATGTCCCATGCGTAAGGCAGGGAAGTCCGGACGCAGTCGACGAATTCCCGTTCGTCGACCTCGCCTCGCTCGGCCTGTTCGAGGAGGGCCGGTGAGACGTCGAGCGACATGAGTACTCCTCTCGTGACCCCCCTGTCCGAGGAGTCAGACGGACTACGGAGAGAAGCCGCCCAGAGTTCTCCCGCGCGACGGCTTCCACCCACAACCGTAGGCGGCGAGGTCCCATGACACTAGGCGCGAGCGCTCACAACAGGCCATTTTCCGACCGCGCCCGGTAGCGAGTAACGTTGCCGACCATGCGTCTCGTCATCGCCCGTTGCTCCGTGGACTACGCGGGCCGGCTCTCCGCCCATCTGCCGTCGGCCACCAGGCTGCTCCTGGTCAAGGCCGACGGCAGCGTCTCCGTCCACGCCGACGACCGTGCCTACAAGCCGCTGAACTGGATGTCGCCGCCCTGCACGCTCAAGGAGGGTGAGGACGGGGTCTGGACGGTCACCAACAAGGCCGGCGAGCAGCTGATCATCACCATCGAGGACGTGCTGCACGACTCCACGCACGAACTCGGGGTCGACCCCGGCCTGATCAAGGACGGCGTCGAGGCCCACCTCCAGGAGCTGCTGGCCGACCGCATGGAGGTGCTCGGGGAGGGCTGGAGCCTCGTCCGCCGCGAGTACCCGACGGCCATCGGCCCGGTGGACATCCTGGGCCGGGACGCGTCCGGCACGACCGTCGCCGTCGAGATCAAGCGCCGCGGCGAGATCGACGGCGTCGAGCAGCTCACCCGCTACCTCGAACTCCTCAACCGGGACCCCCTGCTGGCGCCCGTGAAGGGCGTCTTCGCGGCCCAGGAGATCAAGCCGCAGGCGCGCGTCCTCGCCACGGACCGCGGCATCGACTGCGTCGTCCTCGACTACGACGCGCTGCGCGGCATCGAGGACGACAAGCTCCGCCTCTTCTGACGCCAGGTCCCAGCGCGGCCGCGGGAAAGCACCACGGCGCGGCCCGGCGGTCGGCTGACCACCGCGGCCGCGCCATGACGGGCGCCGGTCAGGCGATCGTGCCCGGGGCGCCAGGAGCGCCGGGCAGATCGGGGCCCATGCTGGAACTCTCGGGCGCGCTCGCGCTGGCGGAGGTGCCGCCGTCCTCGGAGCCGCCGTCGGTGCCCGTGTCGCTCGGGGTGGGTGTGGGCGAGCCCGTGTCGCTCGGCGTCGTCGACGGGGTCCCGCTGGGGCCGCCGTCGGTCGGGTCGCCCGTGCCGCCTGTGTGGCCGCCGCCCGTGCTCCCTCCCCCGCTCGTGTTGCCGCCCGAGCCACCGCCGTGCGAACCACCGCCCGAGCCGCCGCCGGTGGCCGAGCCACCGCCCGCCGAGGAACCCCCGGCGGCCCCGCCGTCGGTGCCGCCGGAGTCGCCACCGGAAACGGACCCGACGCCGCCAGTGCCGCCTGCCGGGGCGCCCGGCGCCGTCGCGGCGTCGGTGCCGCTCGCGGAGGGGCTGGGCCGCCGGCTGGAGCCGGGGCTCGGGGCGTCCTCGGCCGGGAAGCCGTCGTCCGCGTCGTCCTCCTGGGCGGACTCGACCGGCTTGACGTTCATGGGTGTGTTCTGGTCACCGCCGGAGGCCGTCGTGCCAAGGGTGACGACGGTGCCGAGGACGGCGGCCAGCAGAGCTCCCGCGCCGACGGCGACGAGGTTGCGGCGGGAACCGGTGAGGGCGATCCGGCGCGGGGCGGCGGCCGCCGCGGCCAGGCGCTTGCCGATGATCGTCGTGGGCGCCTCGGACATGTCGGTGCCCGCCGCCGGGGTCTCGACGCCGGCGAGGCCCGTGCCGGGCACAGGACCGCCCGCGCGGTCCACGACGAGCGCGAGGGTGCGGCGCCCCACCGTGGTCCCCTGGCGGTCCGCGAGGGCGCCGCGCAGGGCTATCGAGGCCTCCAGTTCGCTGCGGGCCCGGTCCAGGTTGCCGAGGCACAGCGCCAGGACGCCGAGTTCGTGGAGGAAGTACGCCTCCTCGGCCACCTCCCCGGCGAGCCGGGCGGCCTCCTGGCCGACGCGCAGCGCACGCTCCCACGCGCTCCAGTGCATGGCGGCCGCAAGGACGGGCGCCACCGTACGGGCCAGGAGCACCGCCGCGCTGGTGTGCCCGCCGTCACGGGCGGCGCTCAGGGCGCCAAGGATGGCCTCCGCCTCGGCGGCGACGCGCTTCGGGGTGACGGAGGGGTGCCCGGCCCACCAGGCGTAGTGCTGGGCGGCGGCCAGCGCCTGCGGTGAGCCCTCGGCAGCGGCCTCCGCGGCCAGTCCGTCCACCAGGGCCAGTTGGCGGCTCACACCGGCCGCCAGGCGGTGGTGCGCCGCGACGGGGACGGCGAGCCCGACGGCCACGATCTCGCCGAGCGCGGCGTCTCCGTGGGTGTCGCCGACGAGCGCCGGCAGGTGCGCCTGGTGCGGGCACTCGCCGCCCAGGGCCACCGCGAAGCGCAGCGCCTCCTGCGCCGAGGCGCCGAGGCGGGAGGCGAGCAGGGCGGCGGGCGCGGCGCTCTCGGCGAGCGAGGGCAGCGGGACGTGCGAGGCCGACGCGCCCGGCTCGGTGCCGAAGGGCGCGTCGACGGAAAGTTCGTCCGTCGCGTCCACGTCGCCCCACACGGACTCGTCGGCCGCGAGGATCTCCGCCCCGAGCGCGTCGCGCTGCCGCAGCAGCGCACCGGCCTGGACGAAGCGCAGCGGCAGACCCTCGGACTCGAACCACAGGTCGGCCGCCCAGGCGGTCTCCTCCTCCACCAGGGGGCGGCCCGCGGAGAGCTCCAGCAGTTCCAGGCAGGCGACCCGGGGCAGTCCGGGGAGGAAGACCTCTTCGACCAGGGAGTCGCTTGCGGGGGACGGCACGTCGGGCGTCGCGGACACCAGGAAGGCGCACTCGGGCGCCGCCGCGAGCAGTTCCTCCAGGGAGGCGCCGCCGAACTCCAGGTCGTCCAGGACGACGACCCCGCCGATGTCGCGCAGCAGCTCCAGCAGGCGGCTGCGGTCGGGGCGGTAGTCCTCGGTGTCGTAGACGGTGGCGAAGAGCTCCTGCAGCAGGTCGCTGGGGGTCCGCCGGTAGCCGGAGAGCCGGATCACGCCGTCGGGGGCGAGGTCCTCGCAGGCCCGGGCCACCGCGTCGAGCAGCACGCTGCGGCCGGCGCCGGAGGGCCCGGTGACGCGCACCGAACGGCCCCGGGAGAGCAGCCGCACCAGGCGCTTGCGCTCCTCCTCGCGCTCCAGCAGCGGGAGCTCGGGGGCGCGTGGCCCCGGCGGCACCGTCGGCCGGGCGGCGGCGGTCAGCGCGGCGCGTTCCTCCGCGGTGCGCCGTACGGGTGCGGGCAGGTCGCCGGGGGCGAGGGAGCTGACCTCGCTGCCGTCGACGGGGTTGAGGGTCAGCCTGCAGTCGCCCACGAGGAGTTCGACGACGCGTGGCGCGTCGCTGTCCCCCGTTCCCGCCCCGACCTCGAGGGCGAGCGGGTCGCGCGGCGGCCGGCCGACGCGCGGGGTCGGCGCGGTGCCGTCCTCCGCGCCGCCGGCCGATGTCGCGTCGGCAAAGCCCGTGGAGTCCTGTTGTGCGCCGTACTCGTCACCGGTCATGTCGGGTCCGTGTGGGTCCATTAGTCTCCGCCCCCCATAAGCGTCGCAGCAGGGCCCCACCGGGCCCGTGGTCGCGCCGTGGGACCGGTCCGGCTCCCCTCCTCGGCGTACGGGGTTGAGGCACGCCGGAACCGAACCCTAAACCTTCCCGCAGCATGTGCGAAGCCCAGGGCGGCGATGCCGCCCTTGCGTCCGAATCTGTCCGGGGTTGCCGCTTCCGTATCGGCGCGCCCGGTGGGTGCGCTAGGTCCGCGGCAGTGCTTCTGCCGCGATTCCCCCCTCGATGACCAGGATGCGGTGCAGCCGGGTGGCGACCAGCAGGCGCTGCATCTGCGCGGGCACGCCCCGCAGGACCAGGCGCCGGTCGGCCCGGCCGCAGCGGCGGTGCGCCCCCATGATGACCCCCAGACCCGTCGCGTCCCACGAGTCGAGTTCGGTCAGGTCGAGCACGAGGTCGCCGTGGCCGCCGTCCACGGCGCTGTGCAGGACCTTGCGGGCGTCCGCCGCGGTGCGGACGTCGAGGCGGCCCCCGACGACCAGCTCGGCGTGATCGCCCCTGATGTGCATTACGCCTCCCCGTGGAGTGAATGGGTGGAACTGCCGTGGTTCTACGTAACTGACGGTCCGTCGTACGAAGAGGTTGCCGTCTGTGAGCGAACCGATACCGAATTCACCCTTGCGAGTGACAGGAGGGGTCCGAGGGGCCCAGTCCTCCGGCCATCCGCACCGGACCGGGCCCTTCCGGTTGACGCTCCGTCAGTAGCGGTAGAAGCCCTCGCCGCTCTTGCGGCCGAGCGCGCCCGCGTCGACCATGCGCCGCATGAGCTCCGGCGGGGCGAACTTCTCGTCCTGGGACTCGGTGTAGATGTTGTCGGCGGCGTGCAGCAGGATGTCGACGCCGGTGAGGTCGGCGGTCGCCAGCGGGCCCATCGCGTGGCCGAAACCGAGCTTGCAGGCGATGTCGATGTCCTCGGCCGTGGCGACGCCCGACTCGTAGAGCTTGGTGGCCTCGACGACGAGCGCCGCGATCAGCCGGGTGGTGACGAAGCCGGCCACGTCCCGGTTGACGACGATGGTCGTCTTGCCGATCTCCTCGGCGAAGGCCTTGGCGCGCGCCAGGGTCGCGTCGCCGGTCTTGTAGCCGCGGACCAGCTCGCACAGCTGCATGAGCGGGACCGGCGAGAAGAAGTGGGTGCCCACCACGCTCTCCGGGCGCTCCGTCACCGCCGCGATCTTGGTGATCGGGATGGCGGAGGTGTTGGAGGCCAGCACCGCGTCCGCCTTGGCGATCTTGTCCAGCGCGCGGAAGATCTCCTGCTTGACCTCGATCTTCTCGAAGACGGCCTCGACGACGATGTCGGCGTCGGCGGCCGCGTCCAGGTCGGTGGTGGTGGTGATGCGCGCGAGCGCGGCGGCCGCGTCCTGCGCGGTGAGCTTGCCCTTGGCGACGAACTTCTCGTAGGACGCCTCGATCCCGCCCTTGCCCCTGGCCAGCGCCTCGTCCGTGATGTCACGCAGGACGACCTCGTAACCCGCCTGTGCGGACACCTGCGCGATACCGGAGCCCATCAGGCCGGCTCCGATGACGGCGAGCTTCTTCGCCACGGCACACACCTATCTTCTCGATGCTGTTGCCGGGACCTTAACGTCGCTTCACAGCCGAGCGCAGCAGGAAGAGAGCCGGGTCACCCTGTGTCCTTCGTCGCACAGTTGAGGGCCCCGGCGCCCAGTTGCGGGCGCACCGCGTCCAGTTTGACCGGGACCGCCCCCGGAGTCCGCATCCGCTCCCCGCGCCGCGGGCCCGTCGCGGGGCGCGCCCCGGGCGCGGTCTGACTACGCTCGACACATGGTCAATCTGACGCGCATCTACACGCGGACCGGGGACGACGGCACCACCGCCCTCGGCGACATGAGCCGTACGGCCAAGACCGACAGCCGCATCTCGGCCTACGCGGACGCCAATGAGGCGAACGCGGCGATCGGCGTGGCGATCGCCCTCGGCGCGCTCCCGCAGGAGGTCGTGTCCGTCCTCGTACGGGTCCAGAACGACCTCTTCGACGTCGGCGCCGACCTCGCGACGCCCGTCGTCCCCGACCCCAAGTACCCGCCGCTGCGCGTCGAGCAGACCTACGTGGACCGGCTGGAGGCGGACTGCGACCGCTTCCTGGAGGAACTGGAGAAGCTGCGCAGCTTCATCCTGCCGGGCGGCACCCCGGGCGCCGCGCTGCTCCACCAGGCGTGCACGGTCGTCCGCCGCGCCGAGCGGTCCACGTGGACCGCGCTGGAGGAGCACGGCGGGACGATGAACCCGCTCACCGCCACCTACCTCAACCGGCTGTCCGACCTGCTGTTCATCCTGGCCCGTACGGCCAACAAGGAGGTCGGCGACGTGCTGTGGGTGCCCGGCGAGAACCGCTGACCCCGCCCGCTCAGGTGCGCGGCGCGGCGGCCGGCCCCCGCTTGGGCCACAGCGTGTAGCTCGCCGCGACGACCGCGTGGATCCCGGCCGTCGCCGCCATCCGCACCTGCCACTCCCGCAGGGCGGCCGTGCGTCCGGCGTCCGCGACGAGCCAGACGGCCAGTTGCAGCAGCGTGGCCGCGACCGCGGCGGACACCGCGGTGCGGCCGAGCAGCCGCCACTCGCGCAGGGCCCGGGCCCTGCCGTACTTCGGTGCCGGCGACGGCTCGGGGCCCCCCGCGAAGCGGTGCGCGAAGCGTGCGTCGGCCCAGCGGACGACGCCGTGGCCGTAGCCGGCGGAGAAGCCGACGTACGCGGCGGCCAGGCCGTGCCGGGCGGCGGCCGTGCCACCGTCGCCCAGGTCGGCCACCGCCGCGGCCAGCAGCAGCAGGTCCACCAGGGGCACGCACACCAGCAGCGCTGCGCCGGCCCGAGGCCGGCGCAGCAGGTAGCGCACCGCGAGCCCGGCGCCGAGCAGCACCCAGAAGGCGATCTCGCACCCGGCGATCAGGGTCACCCACATGCCGCAAGGCTCCCCCGCGGCCGCCGTGGGGCGCGTCGTCGGCGCTGATGAGACCCGGCTGCATCCTTCGGTGTACGCGCCGGGTCCGACCACCGGCCGACGCGCACGGTCCGCGCCGCGTGCTGGGATGGGTCCATGACGACCACCGCCGCCCGGCGCCCGCCTCGCGACGACGTGCTGATCGCCGTGTCGGGCCTCGCGGGCGGCCTCGCGATGTGGGCGTTCGGGCTGTACACCCACTCCGGGAACCATCCGGCGGGCGACCACCGCTGGCTGCCGCTGCTCCCGCTGGTGGTCATGGCCGGATGCGAACTGCTGCGGCGGACCGCGCCCCGCGTCGCGATCGTCCTCGGCGCGCTCACCTTCGGCGCGGACTTCGTGATCGGCTCGCTGCTGGTGACCGTGCTGATGTTCACCGACCTCGTGTACGCCGCCGTCCTGTACGGGCCGAAGCGGCTGACCCGGGTCGTGCCGGTCGTCAGCGTGCTCGGCACGGCCGCGCTCACCGCCACCGCCGTGGCGGTGCACCCGGTCGCCGAGTCCCTGCTGATCGGTGTGGTCGGTGCCCTGGTCTCGGTCGCCCCCGCCTGGACCGGCGTGGTGGTGCGGCGGCACCGCGACGAGGCCGCCCACGAACGGCTGCGCGCGGAGCAGACCGCGCTCCTCGCGGAGCTGGACCGCCGGGAGGCGGTGGGCCGCGAGCGGGCCCGGATGGCCCGCGAACTGCACGACATGGTGGCGGGCCACCTCTCCGCGATCGCCATCCACTCCACCGCCGCGCTGTCCCTGGACCGCCACGAGGGCCCGGCCCGCGAGGCGCTGGGGGTGATCCGCGAGAACAGCGTCGAGGGCCTGTCCGAGATGCGCCGGCTCATCGGGCTGCTGCGCGACTCGGCGGGCGAGGACGGGGAACCGGCCCCCGTCCCGCGGCTGGCCGGCCTGGACGCGCTCCTGGAGCAGATGCGCGCGGCGGCCCCGCACTCGGCCTTCGTACTGCGCGACGGGCGCCCCGAGGGCGCCGCCGCGCTGCCCGCGCCGGTGGAGCTGGCGGCCTACCGGATCGTGCAGGAGTCCTTGACCAACGTCCTGAAGCACGCGGCGCCCGGCGAGGTGCCCGTCATGCTGGAGCAGGAGGCCGAGGCGCTGACGGTGACCGTGGCGAGCCCCTGCCGGATCGGCGGCCCGGGGCACCGGCCGGACCCCCGGGCCCCCGGCTCCGGCAGCGGCCTGATCGGGATGCGGGAACGCGCCGAGCTGCTGGGCGGCACCTTCGAGGCGGGCCGGGAGGGCACGACATGGCGGGTACGGGCGGTACTGCCCATGAAGGGGAACGCATGATCCGGGTGGTCGTCGCCGAGGACCAGGCCGCGGTACGGGCGGGGCTGGTGCTGATCCTGGGCTCGGTGCCGGACATCGAGGTGGTCGGCGAGGCCGCCGACGGGGAGGCCGCGGTCCGCGTCGCCCGTGAGCTGCGCCCGGACGTGATCCTCATGGACCTCCAGATGCCCAGGCTGGACGGGGTCGCCGCGACCCGGGAGATCGTCGCGGAGCGGCTGGCGGACGTGCTCGTCCTCACCACCTTCGACCTGGACGAGTACGTCTTCGGGGCGCTGCGGGCGGGCGCCGCGGGATTCCTGCTGAAGGACACCGAGGCGGACCGGCTGATCGAGGGCGTACGACTGGTGGCCCGCGGCGAGGGGATGATCGCGCCCGCGGTGACCCGCCGGCTGATCGGCGAGTTCGCCCGCCCTCGGCCGCGCCCGGCGCCCGACCACGCCGTGCTCGGCGCGCTGACGCCACGGGAGCGGGAGGTGCTGGTCTGCGTGGGCGAGGGCCTGTCCAACGCGGAGATCGCGGCGCGGCTGGAGATGGCGGAGGCCACGGCGAAGACGCACGTCAGCCGCATGCTGGCCAAGCTGGAGCTGCGCAGCCGCGTGCAGGCCGCGGTGCTCGCGCAGGAATGGGGGCTGTCCGTACGGCCCTAGGGCCGGCGGGACCGGGGGACCCCCAACCAGCGGGGGGGAAAGACTGTCAGGCCACGTTCACGCGCTGGCCGGGAGGGGCGGCCTCGAGCCAGGCGAGGAAGCCGGTGAGGGCGTCGTCGCTCATGGCGAGTTCCAGACGGGTGCCGCGGTGCTCGCAGACCAGGATGACGGAGTCGGAGAGGAGCGCCAGCTCCTCCTGCCCCTCCGGGACGCGGCGGTGCAGCACCTCGATGGCGGAGCGTTCCAGCACCCGGCGCGGCCGGGGCGCGTACGAGAAGACCCGGAACCACTCGATCCGGTCACCGCTGTAGCGGGCGACACCGTACGCCCAGCCCTTGCCGGAGGGTTCGCCGGCGCCGGTGGGCGGCATCCGCAGGCTGCAGTCGAACGTGCCGCCGGGCCGCTGGATCAGCCGGCGCCGCAGCCCGAAAACGAACAGCCCCAGCAGCGCCACCGCCACCAGGGCCCCGCACACCTGAAAAGCGAGGATCACGCCCACCGACCTCCTCGCTCCGTGTCACGAATAGGGATACTGCAGCCGCGGGACACCCTCACGGGCCTCCCGCGGCTCATGGCCCGGTGGGCCGGGTGCTCAGCGCGACCCGCTGGTCGCGGCGATCAGCCGGACCTCGGCGCGGCGCTCACTGGCGGCGTCGGCGTCGGCCTTCGCACGCTCCAGAGCCCGCTCCGCACGCTGGACGTCGATCTCGTCGGCGAGCTCGGCGATCTCCGCGAGCACCGACAGCTTGTTGTCCGCGAAGGAGATGAAACCGCCGTGCACCGCGGCGACGACGGTGCCGCCCTCGCTGGTGCGGATCGTCACCGGACCGGACTGGAGCACGCCCAGCAGCGGCTCGTGGTTCGGCATGACGCCGATGTCGCCGGACTCGGTGCGTGCGACGACAAGTGTGGCCTCGCCGGACCAGACACTGCGGTCCGCTGCGACCAGCTCGACGTGCAGCTCAGCCAAGATGGCTCCTCGGGTCGGCACCCACCGCCGTCCGGCGGGTGCATAAAACAAAGGATAACGGGGGTGCGGCAAGGGGGCGGACACAGGGTCCGCCCCCTGCCACGGTGAGCCGTCAGGCGACGGGCGTCAGCTGACGCCGAGCTCGCGGGCGTTGCGCTCGAGGTCCTCGATGCCACCGCACATGAAGAACGCCTGCTCAGGGAAGTGGTCGTACTTTCCGTCGGCGATGGCGTTGAACGCGGAGATCGACTCGTCCAGCGGGACGTCGGAGCCGTCGATGCCGGTGAACTGCTTCGCCGCGTGGGTGTTCTGCGACAGGAAGCGCTCGATGCGGCGGGCGCGGTGGACGGTGAGCTTGTCCTCCTCGCCCAGTTCGTCGATACCGAGGATCGCGATGATGTCCTGGAGGTCCTTGTACTTCTGCAGGATCCCCTTGACGCGCATGGCGCACTCGTAGTGGTCCGCCGCGATGTAGCGGGGGTCCAGGATGCGGGACGTCGAGTCCAGCGGGTCCACCGCCGGGTAGATGCCCTTCTCCGAGATCGGACGGGACAGAACGGTCGTCGCGTCCAGGTGGGCGAAGGTGGTCGCCGGCGCCGGGTCGGTCAGGTCGTCCGCGGGGACGTAGATCGCCTGCATCGAGGTGATCGAGTGACCACGGGTCGAGGTGATGCGCTCCTGGAGGAGGCCCATCTCGTCCGCGAGGTTCGGCTGGTAACCCACCGCGGAGGGCATGCGGCCGAGCAGCGTGGAGACCTCGGAACCGGCCTGGGTGAAGCGGAAGATGTTGTCGATGAAGAACAGCACGTCCTGCTTCTGCACATCGCGGAAGTACTCCGCCATGGTCAGACCGGCCAGCGCCACGCGCAGACGGGTGCCCGGGGGCTCGTCCATCTGGCCGAAGACCAGGGCGGTCTTGTCCAGGACGCCGGACTCCTCCATCTCCTGGATCAGGTCGTTGCCCTCACGGGTGCGCTCGCCGACGCCGGCGAACACGGAAACGCCCTCGTGCAGCTTCGCCACACGCATGATCATTTCCTGGATGAGGACGGTCTTGCCGACACCGGCGCCGCCGAACAGACCGATCTTGCCGCCCTTGACGTACGGGGTCAGCAGGTCGACGACCTTCAGGCCGGTCTCGAACATCTCGGTCTTGGACTCGAGGTCCTCGAACTTCGGCGCCTTGCGGTGGATCGTCCAGCGCTCGCCGACGTTGGCGTTCTCCTCGGGGACGTTCAGCACCTCGCCGAGGGTGTTGAACACCTTGCCCTTGGTGAAGTCGCCGACGGGGACGGTGATGCCCGTGCCCGTGTCGGTCACCGAGGCCTGGCGGACCAGACCGTCGGTGGGCTGCATCGAGATCGCGCGGACCACGCCGTCGCCCAGGTGCTGGGCGACCTCGAGGGTCAGCGTCTTCTTCTTGCCGGCCTCGGCCGGGTCGGCGACCTCGACGGTGAGGGCGTTGTAGATCTCCGGCATGGCGTCGACGGGGAACTCCACGTCGACGACCGGGCCGATGACCCGGGCGACGCGGCCCGTGGCAGCGGCCGTCTCAACAGTGGTGGTCATGATTAGTCACTCCCCGCAGACGCGTCGGCCAGGGCGCTGGAGCCACCGACGATCTCGCTGATTTCCTGGGTGATTTCGGCCTGGCGGGCCTGGTTGGCAAGCCGCGTGAGCGTCTTGATGAGCTCCTCGGCGTTGTCAGTCGCCGACTTCATCGCGCGGCGGCGGGCGGCGTGCTCGGAAGCGGCACCCTGCAGCAGCGCGTTGTAGATCCGGCTCTCGACGTACCGCGGCAGCAGTGCGTCCAGGACGCCCTCAGCCGACGGCTCGAAGTCGTACAGGGGGAGGATCTCCCCCTCCTTGCGGGCCTCGCCACCGGTGGCGTCGACGAGCGAGAGCGGCAGCAGCCGCTTCTCCACCGGCGCCTGCGTCAGCATCGACACGAACTCCGTGAAGATGATGTGCAGTTCGTCCACGCCGCCCTCGGCGGTGTCCTTGAGGACCACCTCGATCAGCGGGTCGGCGACCGACTTGGCGTCCGCGTACGTCGGCTTGTCGGTGAACCCGGTCCACGAGTCCTCGATCGCGCGCTCACGGAAGCCGTAGTACGCCACGCCCTTGCGGCCGACGATGTAGTGGACGACCTCCTTGCCCTCCGAGCGCAGCTGCTCGGTGAGCCGGTCGGCGGCCTTGATCGCGTTGGACGAGTAGCCGCCGGCCAGACCGCGGTCGCTCGTGATGAGCAGCACCGCGGCGCGCGTCGGGTTCTCGGTCTCCGTGGTCAGCGGGTGGTTCGTGTTCGAACCGGTCGCGACCGCGGCCACCGCGCGGGTGAGTTCGTCGGCGTACGGGGACGAGGCGTGTACCTGGCGCTGGGCCTTGACGATCCGGGACGCGGAGATCATCTCCATCGCCTTCGTGATCTTCTTGGTCGCGGTGACGGACTTGATGCGGCGCTTGTATACCCGAAGCTGGGCGCCCATGCTCAGCCCTCACCCAGCAGCTTGCCGTCCGAGGTCTCGAACTGCTTCTTGAACTCCACGACCGCGTCGGTCAGGGCCTCGACCGTGTCGTCGCCGAGCTTGCCGGTCTCGGCGATGCTCAGCAGGAGGTCCTTCTTCTCGCGGCGGAGGTAGTCCAGCAGCTCGCGCTCGAAGCGGCGGATGTCCTCGACGGGCACGTCGTCCAGCTTGCCGGTGGTGCCGGCCCAGATGGAGACGACCTGGTCCTCGATCGGGAACGGGGCGTACTGGCCCTGCTTCAGCAGCTCGACCATGCGCTTGCCGCGCTCCAGCTGCGCCTTGGAGGCCGCGTCCAGGTCGGAACCGAAGGCGGCGAACGCCTCCAGCTCGCGGTACTGGGCGAGGTCCACGCGCAGTCGGCCGGCGACCGACTTCATGGCCTTGATCTGCGCCGAGCCACCGACTCGGGAGACCGAGATGCCGACGTTCAGTGCCGGGCGCTGGCCCGCGTTGAACAGGTCGGACTCCAGGAAGCACTGGCCGTCGGTGATGGAGATGACGTTGGTCGGGATGAACGCCGAGACGTCGTTGGCCTTGGTCTCGACGACCGGCAGACCGGTCATCGAGCCGGCGCCCAGCTCGTCGGAGAGCTTGGCGCAGCGCTCCAGCAGGCGGGAGTGCAGGTAGAAGACGTCACCCGGGTAGGCCTCACGGCCCGGCGGGCGGCGCAGCAGCAGGGAGACGGCGCGGTAGGCGTCGGCCTGCTTGGACAGGTCGTCGAAGACGATCAGGACGTGCTTGCCGTCGTACATCCAGTGCTGGCCGATGGCCGAGCCGGTGTACGGGGCCAGGTACTTGAAGCCGGCCGGGTCGGACGCCGGGGCCGCCACGATCGTGGTGTACTCCAGGGCGCCGGCCTCCTCCAGCGCGGCGCGCACGCCGGCGATGGTGGAGCCCTTCTGGCCGATGGCGACGTAGATGCAGCGGACCTGCTTCTTGGGGTCGCCGGAACGCCAGTTGTCACGCTGGTTGATGATCGTGTCGATCGCCAGGGCGGTCTTGCCGGTCTGGCGGTCGCCGATGATCAGCTGACGCTGACCGCGGCCGATCGGGGTCATCGCGTCGACGGCCTTGAGGCCGGTCTGCATCGGCTCGTGCACGGACTTACGGGCCATGACGCCGGGAGCCTGGAGCTCCAGGGCGCGGCGGCCGTCGGTCTCGATCTCGCCGAGGCCGTCGATCGGGTTGCCGAGCGGGTCGACGACGCGACCCAGGTATCCCTCGCCGACCGCGACGGAGAGCACCTCACCGGTGCGCTGCACCGGCTGGCCCTCCTCGATGCCGCTGAACTCGCCGAGGACGATCGCACCGATCTCGCGCTCCTCGAGGTTGAGGGCGAGACCGAGGGTGCCGTCCTCGAACTTCAGCAGCTCGTTCGCCATGACCGAGGGCAGACCCTCGACCTTGGCGATACCGTCGCCGGCCAGGCTGACCGTTCCGACCTCCTCGCGCGAGGCCGCGTCCGGCTTGTACGACTGGACGAAGTTCTCCAGCGCGTCCCGGATCTCCTCCGGCCGGATCGTGAGCTCCGCCATCTGGGTTCCCTGCTCTCCTTGTTGGGCCCGAAGTATTCGCTACGGCCCAACTCGGGCCGCTGGTACTGCTCTTTGAGTTGGTGGCTGGTTCAGCCGGCCATCCGCCGACTCGCCTCTTCGAGGCGGTCCGCGATGGTCCCGTCGATGACCTCGTCGCCGACCCGAACCGAGATGCCGCCGCGGACCGCGGGGTCCACGTCGAGGTTCAGGTGCACCTGCCGGCCGTAGATCGTGGCCAGCGCGGCGCCGAGGCGCTGCTTCTGCCGGTCGCTCAGCGGAACCGCCGAGACCACGACCGCAACCGTGCGGTTACGGCGCGTCGCCGCCAGCTTGGACAGGGCGTCGATCCCTGCCTCCAGGCTACGGCCTCGCGGGTGGGTCACGAGACGGACCACGATCCGCTCGGTGACCGGGTTGGCGCGGCCGCCCAGCAGCGAGTGCAGCAGGGCCGCCTTCGCCTGGGTCCCCGCGGCACGGTCGGTCAGCGCCGCCCGCAGCTCGCTGCTGCCGGAGACGATGCGGCCGAAGCGGAACAGCTCGTCCTCGACGTCGTCGAGGACGCCCGCACGCTCCGCGGCGATCAGGTCGGCGCCGTAGGACAGCTCCTCCAGCGCGTCGGTCAGATCACGCGACTGCGACCAGCGGCTGCGGACCATGCCCGCGACCAGGTCGGACGTCTCGCCGCCGATCTGCCCGCCGAGGACCGCCTGCGCCAGACCCGCCTTGGCCTCTCCCGGCTGCGCGGGGTCGGTCAAGGCGCGGCGCAGCGAACCCTCGCGGTCGAGCAGCCCCGTGACGGCGGCCAGCTCCTCGGCGAGCTTCGCCGCGTCGACGGACGTGTTGTCCGCCAGCGCGTCGAGGCGCTCGCGCGCGGTGGCCAGTGCCTCGCGGCTCGCTCCGTTCATCGCGCGGCCTCGGCCTTCTCCTCGAGCTCGTCGAGGAAGCGGTCGATCACGCGGCTCTGGCGGGCGGTGTCCTCGAGGGACTCACCGACGATCTTGCCGGCCAGGTCGGTGGCGAGCTTGCCGACGTCCTGGCGCAGGGCGTGCGCGGCGGACCGGCGGTCGGCCTCGATCTGGGCGTGACCGGCGGCGATGATCTCCTCACGCTGCCGCTGGCCTTCCGCACGCATCTCGGCGATGAGCGCGGCGCCCTGCTCCTGCGCCTCCTGGCGCAGACGCGCGGCCTCGTGGCGGGCCTCGGAGAGCGACTGCTTGTACTCCTCGAGGGTCCGCTGAGCCTCGGCCTGTGCGGCCTCGGCCTTCTCCATGCCGCCCTCGATGGCCTCGCGCCGCTCGTCCAGAACCTTGTTGATGTTCGGGAGGAGCTTCTTGGCGAGGAAGAAGAAGACGATGGCGAAGGCGATGAGACCGATGACGAGCTCTGGGATCGGCGGGATGAGGGGGTTCTCCGCCTCCTCGGCCGCCAGCTGTGCCAGGGCGTTCACATCAGTGCCTTCCGTCGAAAGGGGTTGGTCTCGTCAGCCCGGACTCAGGAGGTCGGGTAGACGAACGGCATGACCAGACCGATCAGCGCGAGCGCCTCACAGAAGGCGAAGCCGAGGATCTGGTTGGCGCGGATCAGGCCGGCGGCCTCGGGCTGGCGGGCGAGGGCCTGCGTACCGTTGCCGAAGATGATGCCGATGCCGACGCCGGGGCCGATGGCCGCGAGGCCGTAGCCGATGGAGCCCAGGTTGCCGAGGATCTGGGTGGCGGCGAGGTTCACAGCGGACATGCTGTTTCTTCCTTCTCTTTCACGGACCGGTGGGGGTTGGCCACCGGACAATCGGGGGGCTGTGCGTCGCGCGGGTGCTCAGTGGTGCTCGGCGAGCGCGCCCTGGACGTAGGAGCAGGCCAGCAGCACGAAGACGTACGCCTGGACGGCCTGGATGAAGAGCTCGAAGGCGGTCATCACGATGACCATCACGAACGAGACACCGGCGTAGGCGATGCCGATCCCGTTGAGCAGGTACCAGCTGGCGATGGTGAACAGCAGCAGCAGGACGTGACCCGCGAACATGTTGGCGAACAGTCGCACCGCGTGCGTGAACGGCCGGACGATCACGTTGGAGAGGAACTCCAGGCCGACGACCATCGGCAGGACCGCGCCGAGGTTCTTGTCGTAGCCGGTGATGTTCTTCCAGCCGCCGACGAAGCCGTGCTTCTTGAAGGTCAGCGACATCCACGTGACGTAGACGATCGCGGCCAGCGCGGCCGGGTAGCTGATGATCGCCGTGACGGGGAACTGGGCGATCGGCACGATCGACCACAGGTTCATGATCCAGACGAAGAAGAACAGCGCCACCATGAAGGGCACGTACTTCTCGCCGTCACGCTTGCCGATCGTCTCGTAGACGATCCCGCGGCGCACGAAGTCGTAGCCGGCCTCGGCGACCATCTGCAGCTTGCCGGGGACGATCTTCGGCTTGGCGAAGGCAGCCCAGAAGAAGCCGACGATCACGATGCTGCCCAGCAGCGCCAGCAGCATCGTCTTGTTGAAGTAGGCGCTGCTGTCCGCGTCGCCGATCAACGGCTTGAAGAGGAAGGAGTGCAGGCCGGGGGCCGGGAAGCCGCACCCGTCGAAGATGTGGCAGTTCGTCTCGAAGGCGAGCGTCGTTACATCACTCACCGAGAGCTCCTTCAGCGTGACGCATAGGTACGGCAACCTCTACGTGTCGGCGCGGCACGTGGCCACGGAACGGCACTGGACTGGTCTTACGGATGTGGGGGCGGCGGGTGGGCGCTGAGCCGAAGGGCTGTTGCGAAGGCATGACTGCCACCCGCGCCAGCTCTGCCGCAGTTGAGACCGGACGATAGCAAACGAGCGGAACTTCGCCCGCACCGGCCCTGCTGTTCACGACGGAGTTCCGGCGGATCCGGGCTCCACGTACAGCATCTTGGTCTTCATATGAGCACGGGCCTGGGCGGCGATCCACACCAGGGTCGTACCGAGCAGGGTGAAGGCGAACACCTGGGTGTCGAACAGCGTCGTGTGCTTGAACACGGCCAGCACGATGGCCAGGAGCAGCAGCTGCACGGTGTAGAGCATCAGGCCCATCGCCTGGAACAGCGTCGGGTAGGAACGGGCGGTGCGCTGAAGCACCGTCAGACCGATTCCCATGAACACGATCACCACCACCGCGCCGAAGCCCGCGCCGATCGCGCCCTTGCCGCCCGCGAGCATGCCGGACACAGCCACCGCGATCACCCCCGCGGCAGCGGCGGGCACGGCGCAGTTCAGGAGCGTTCGGACGTCGTTGGACTGCATGGCGGCAGCTCCTCCGGCGAGGTTGGGGGTACAGGGGTCGTCGAGGACGAGGGTAGCCCGGCCGCGAGGACATGCCTCACGCCGGAAGACCATCGCACTAGGGTCTTTCGGCTTGATTCCGGGTTCTCGTGAACGGTATCACAAACTATTTGATGAGGTCTTTACCCGGTTCGTGTGTGACCTGTCACACGGAAGGAGTAACCGGTGTGGCGCCTACCTGACGCCGCACCACGGCTGTGCTATCGCGCGGCCGGCCTACGGACGGGTGCCCGCGCTCCGTCCGGCGTCCACCAGGGACCGTGCGCTGAGCGCGGTCGCGCCGTTGACGCCGGGGGCCTCCCCCGCGGCGATCGTGGCCGCCGCGGCGGCGTGCGCCGCCTGCGCGGCCTCCACCCGGGTACGGCGGTAGCGCGGCGGGACGAACGCCTCGGCCCAGCGCGGGGCCCGGGGCCGGAAGCGCGGCATGAGCAGGGCGATCAGTCCCATGGCGCTCAGCATCACGATGCCCAGGACGATCCACAGGCTGGAGGAGTTGACCGAGAAGGCGACCGCGCCGAAGGAGATCAGCGCGGACCAGAAGTACATGATCCACACGGCCCGGCTGTGCGAGTGGCCGATGTCCAGCAGCCGGTGGTGGAGGTGGCCGCGGTCGGCGGCGAACGGCGACTGCCCGTTCCAGGTACGGCGCACGATGGCCAGCACCAGGTCGGCCGCCGGGATCGCGATGAGCGTCAGCGGCAGCAGCAGCGGCATGTAGACCGGCACCATGAAGTGCGTGGTGTCCCGGGTCGAGCCGGTGAGGTTGGTGATGGCGTCGGGGTCGGTCTGACCGGTGATGGAGATGGCGCCGGAGGCCAGCACCAGGCCGATCAGCATCGAGCCCGAGTCGCCCATGAAGATCCGCGCGGGGTGGAAGTTGTGCGGCAGGAAGCCCAGGCACATCCCGATGAGGATCGCGCTGAACAGCGTCGCCGGGGCGGCGGCCTCGATGCCGTATCCGTACCAGATGCGGTACGCGTACATGAAGAACGCGATCGCGGCGATGCACACCATTCCGGACGCGAGTCCGTCGAGTCCGTCGACGAAGTTCACCGCGTTGATCGTGATCACGACCAGGGCCACGGTCAGCAGGGTCGACTGCACCGGTGTGAGCGCGACGATGCCCTTGCCCGGGATGGGCAGCCACAGCACGGTCAGACCCTGCAGCACCATCACGCCGGCCGCGATCATCTGCGCGCCCAGCTTGATCAGCGCGTCCACGCCCCACTTGTCGTCCAGCACGCCCAGCAGCCAGATCAGCCCGGCGCCGGAGAGCAGTGCCCGTGGCTCGTTGGAGAGCTCGAAGACGCTCTTGAGGTTGGTCAGGTGGGCCGCCACCAGCAGGCCCGCGCACAGACCGCCGAACATGGCGATGCCGCCGAGGCGTGGCGTGGGTTCGCGGTGGACGTCACGATCACGGATCTCGGGCATGGCGCCCGCCGCGATGGCGAACTTCCGCACCGGCCCCGTGAGGAGGTAGGTCACGGCGGCTGCCACGCAGAGGGTCAAGAGGTACTCGCGCACGGCCACACCCTATTCGCGTCCGGGTGGCGACTGTAAACACAGACGAAGACTCACAGCGGGTACCCAGGGTTGCACACACCACTCCCGGGGGCGGCCCGCGCCCCCTGTGAAGCGCGTCTCAGCCGGGGTACGGGGGGAAGCCCTCGACCAGTTCCGCGACCTCGCCCGCCAGTCCCCGCTCCTCCCGCAGCGCCCGCACGATCAGGTCCGCGACCTGCGGCATCTGCTCCTCGCCCATCCCCTGGGTGGTCACCGACGCGGTGCCCAGACGGATGCCGGAACCGGCCGCGCAGGGCTCCGTGTCGTACGGCAGCGTGTACTTGTCCAGCACGATCCCGGCGGCCGCGCACAGCCCGCGGGCGCGCATCCCGGTGACCCCCAGGGCCGAGACGTCGGCGGCGATCAGATGCGTGTCCGTGCCGCCGGTGGCGATGCGCAGGCCGCGCGCGGCGAGCGCCCCGGCGAGCGTGCGGGCGTTGGCGACGACCTGGTGCGCGTAGAGCGCGAACTCCGGCCGCGCCGCCTCCCCGAGGGCCACCGCCTTCGCAGCGACGGCGTGCATGTGCGGGCCGCCCTGCGAGAACGGGAAGACCGCCCGGTCGATGCGCTGGGCCAGGTCCGCGCCGCACAGCACCAGCCCGCCGCGCGGACCGCGGAGCGTCTTGTGCGTGGTGGCGCACACCACGTCCGCGTACGGCACCGGGTTGGGGGCGGCCCCGCCGGCGACCAGGCCGAGCGTGTGCGCGGCGTCCACGATCAGGTATGCGCCGACGTCGTCCGCGATCTCCCGGAAGAGGGCGTAGTCGATGTGCCGGGGGTAGGCGATGCCGCCGCAGACGATCGCCTTCGGACGGTGCCGGTGGGCCAGGACCCGCAACTGCTCGTAGTCGATCAGCCCGCCCTCCTCGAAGGTCCCGCCCCGCGTCACCCCGTAGCCGGCGAAGCGGAACCAGCGGCCGGAGAAGTTCGACTCGGAGCCGTGGGTGAGGTGGCCGCCGTGGGCCAGCGACATCGCCAGGACGGTGTCCCCGGGGACCAGGAGGGCCGCGTAGGCGGCCAGCACGGCCGAGGAGCCGGAGTAGGGCTGCACGTTCGCGTGCGCCGCTCCGAACAACCGTGTGGCCCTTTCCACGGCCAGCCGCTCGGCCAGGTCCACCAGCTCGCACCCGGCGTGGTGGCGGTGACCGGGGTAGCCCTCGGCGTACTTGTTGGCGAGCGGCGAGCCGAGCGCCGTCAGGACGGCCGGGGAGGTGAAGTTCTCGCCGGCGATCAACTGCAGGCACGAGGCCTGCCGCTGGGCCTCCCCGAGGAGGATGTCGGCCAGCTCGGGGTCATGGGCGCGCAGCTCGTCGAGGCCGCGGCCCCCGGCCGGGAGCGTGGGGGTGACTATGTGGGGTGAAGACGCTTCCGCGGTGGGCATGGCGGCGCTCCCGGGGGCGGCTGGGAAGGTTCTCACCTGCCACTGTTGCACCCTTCGGGACATTTCGCGCCGCTTTGTGCTCCACCGGGGGCCGGGTTTCCGCCAGGGGCCGCGCCGCCGTGCCGCGGCAGCCGCCCCGAGGGCCACGTGCGTCGTGCTGAAACCTTCCGCCCGGGGCGGTCAGGCGGTGGGCGCCGGCATCCCGGTGAGCGCGGTCAGGACGGGGTCCAGCGCGTCGTGGATCTCCTCGCCGATGCTGCGGAAGAACGTCAGCGGGGCCCCGTACGGGTCGTACACCTCGTCCGCGTCGGGGGTGGGCGCCAGCAGCCACCCGCGCAGGGCCGCGGCGGCACGCACCAGGGACCGCGCGCGCTCGGTCACGCTGCCCTCCGGCAGCGTCGCCGGGTCTATCGCCTTCACCAGCCGGGTGAACTCCTTGAGCGTGAAGGTGCGCAGCCCCGCCGCGTGCCCCATGGAGATCACCTGGGCGCGGTGGTCGCGGGTCGCGGTCAGGACGAGGTCGGCGTCGATCACGTGGTCGTCGAGGAGTTCGCGGCCGAGGAACCCCGTGGGGTCGGCGGCGTACTCGGCGAGCACCGTGGCGGCGTGCGCCTCCATCGGCGAGCCCTCGTGCCCCCAGGTGCCGGCGCTCTCCACGACGATCCCCGCGGCGCCGTCACCGAGCCGCAGCGTCAGCTCGTGCCGGGTCAGCCGCTCGGCCATGGGCGAGCGGCAGACGTTGCCGGTGCAGACGTGGAGGATGCGGAACGGGCGCTCGCCGTGATCCCACTGCCCGGGTATGGGCGGTGTCAATTGCCGACCTCCAGGTCGGGGACGACCTCACGGAGCTGCTCCGCGCTGATCGCGCCCGCCCGCAGCAGGACGGGCACCTTGCCGGTGACGTCCACGATCGAGGACGGCACGGCCGCGGGCGTCGGGCCGCCGTCGAGGTAGATCGCGACGGAGTCGCCGAGCATCTCCTGCGCCGCGTCGCAGTCCTGCGGGGAGGGGTGACCGGTCAGGTTGGCGCTGGAGACGGCCATCGGGCCGGTCTCGGCCAGCAGCTCGATGGCGACCGGGTGCAGCGGCATGCGGACGGCCACGGTGCCGCGGGTGTCCCCCAGGTCCCACTGGAGCGACGGCTGGTGACGGGCGACGAGGGTGAGGGCGCCCGGCCAGAAGGCGTCGACCAGCTCCCAGGCCTGCTCGCTGAAGTCGGTGACCAGGCCGTGCAGGGTGTTCGGGGAGCCGACCAGGACGGGCGAGGGCATGTTGCGGCCCCGGCCCTTGGCCTCCAGCAGGTCGCCGACGGCCTCGGTGCTGAACGCGTCCGCGCCGATCCCGTAGACGGTGTCGGTGGGCAGCACCACGAGCTCGCCGCGGCGTACGGCGGACGCGGCCTCGCGCAGTCCGGCAACCCGGTCCGTCGCGTCCGAGCAGTCGTAACGCCGTGCCATCAGCAGACCTCCATGACGTGTGGCGCCGTGGTCACGGCGTCGCCTTGCGGGCAGTGGTGAACCGGGGACGGTTGTTGAGGTCGGGGTGGTCGGCGGCGTCCGCCCAGCCGGCCTCCTCGGTGAAGATCCAGGGCACCTGGCCGCCCTGGGTGTCGGCGTGCTCGATGACGACGACCCCGCCCGGCCGCAGCAGCCGGTGCGCGGTGCGCTCGATGCCGCGGATGGTGTCCAGGCCGTCCTCACCGGAGAACAACGCCATCTCGGGGTCGTGGTCGCGGGCCTCCGGCGCCACATGCTCCCACTCGGTGAGCGGGATGTAGGGCGGGTTGGAGATCACCAGGTCCACCTGGCCGTTGAGGTCCTGGAAGGCCTCCAGGGCGTTGCCCTGCCGCAGGTCGACCTTGCTGCCCTCGACGTTCTTGCGGGCCCACACCAGCGCCTCGTCGGACAGCTCCACCGCGTGCACGCGGCTGCGCGGCACCTCCTGCGCCAGGGCGAGCGCGATGGCGCCCGAACCGGTGCACAGGTCGACGATGAGCGGCTCGGCGACGTCCATGGCGCGCACGGCGTCTATGGCCCACCCGACGACCGACTCGGTCTCCGGGCGGGGCACGAAGACCCCCGGGCCCACCTGGAGCTCCAGGTACCGGAAGAACGCGCGGCCCGTGATGTGCTGCAGCGGCTCGCGGGCCTCACGGCGGGCCACGGCCTCCCAGTAGCGCGCGTCGAAGTCGGCGTCGGCGACGGTGTGCAGCGCGCCGCGCTTCACCCCGTGCACGTACGCCGCGAGCTCCTCGGCGTCGAACCGCGGCGAGGGAACGCCGGCGTCGGCCAGCCGCTGGGTCGCCTGGGCGACCTCGGCGAGCAGCAGGTTCACGTTCTCCGCCTCCGGTTCAGCTTCCGTCGCCCGCGGCAGCCAGCTTGGCGGCCGAGTCGGCGTCGACGCAGGCCTGGATCACCGCGTCCAGTTCCCCGTCGAGGACCTGGTCCAAGTTGTACGCCTTGAAGCCGACGCGGTGGTCGGAGATGCGGTTCTCCGGGAAGTTGTAGGTGCGGATGCGCTCGCTGCGGTCCACCGTCCGCACCTGGCTGCGGCGGGCGTCGGAGGCCTCGCGCTCGGCCTCCTCCTGCGCGGCGGCCAGCAACCGGGAGCGCAGGATGCGCATCGCCGACTCCTTGTTCTGCAGCTGGCTCTTCTCGTTCTGGCAGGAGACGACCAGCCCGGAGGGCAGGTGGGTGATGCGCACCGCGGAGTCGGTGGTGTTGACCGACTGGCCGCCGGGGCCCGAGGAGCGGTAGACGTCGATCCGCAGGTCGTTGGCGTTGACCTCGACCTCGACCTCGTCGGCCTCGGGGGTCACCAGCACACCGGCGGCGGAGGTGTGGATCCGGCCCTGCGACTCGGTGGCCGGCACGCGCTGGACGCGGTGCACGCCCCCCTCGTACTTCAGCCGGGCCCAGACGCCCTGGCCGGGCTCGGTGGCACCGTTGCCGCCCTTGGTCTTCACCGCGACCTGGACGTCCTTGTAGCCGCCGAGGTCGGAGGCGTTGGCGTCGATGATCTCGGTCTTCCAGCCCTGGCGCTCGGCGTAGCGCAGGTACATGCGCAGGAGGTCGCCGGCGAACAGCGCGGACTCCTCGCCGCCCTCGCCCGCCTTGACCTCCAGGATCACGTCCTTGTCGTCGCTGGGGTCACGCGGGACGAGCAGCAGCCGCAGGCGCTCGGTGAGCTCCTCGCGCTGCTTCTCCAGCTCCTTCACCTCGGCGGCGAAGTCGGGGTCGTCCGCGGCCAGTTCGCGCGCGGTGCCGATGTCCTCGCCGGTCTGCTTCCAGCCGCGGTAGGTGCCGATGATGGGGGTCAGCTCCGCGTAGCGCTTGTTGAGCTTGCGCGCGTTGGCCTGGTCGGCGAAGACCGCCGGGTCGGCAAGCTTCTTCTCGAGGTCGGCGTACTCGCCGATCAGTTCCTCGACCGCCTCGAACATCAGGATCCCTGCTTCTGGAAGGGGTGAACGCCGGTGTACCAGCCTGGGACGACAAAGCGCCGGTCCGGCCGCCGGAGGATATCCGGACAGCCGTGGACCGGCGCTTTCGGGTCGCTACTTCTTGGCGGACCCGGCCGCCTTGCCGAAGCGGGCCTCGAAGCGGGCCACGCGGCCACCGGTGTCGAGGATCTTCTGCTTGCCCGTGTAGAACGGGTGGCACGCGGAGCACACGTCGGCGCGGATGACGCCCTCGGTGACGGTGCTGCGGGTGGTGAACGAGTTGCCGCAGGTGCAGCTGACCTGCGTCTCCACGTACTCCGGGTGGATGTCGCGCTTCAAGGGATTCTCCTAGTGTTCGGGAGGGTCCCGGGTCGTGCTGCGGGCTTGCGTCACGTGAACCGGGGCCGACGTACCAGTCTGCCAGCACTGGCCGCATCTGCCCAAACCGGGGCCCGCGGCGATCTATTCCGATCCCGTCGCGGACGGCTGCGAGGAGCTCCTGACCACACCGTTCGTGTCGACGTCGTCACCCGCCGAACCCTTGGTGGCGGACCTGGGGATCGGCTTGTCGGCCCTTAGCGCGGCCCAGACCTGCTCGGCCTGGTCGGGGATCGGCAGGACGCGGTTGGGGTCGGCGGGGTCGTAGCGCACCGGCATGGTGACCGTGTTGATGTCCTTGGAGCCCAGGTCCTTCAGGCTCTCCCCCAGGCCGACCAGCTCCTTCACCGACGCCAGCTCCGAGTCGGTGGTGATGGCGCCGGTGGCGGTGTCGGCGATCTCGTAGAGCCGGGTCGGCGAGCTCAGCAGCCCGATGCCGTTCACCCGGTCCACCAGGGCGCTGAGGAAGGCCTGCTGCAGCCTTATCCGGCCCAGGTCGCTGCCGTCCCCCACCCCGTGGCGGGTGCGGACCAGACCGAGGGCCTGCTTGCCGTCGAGGTGGTGCGTGCCGGCCGGCAGGTGCAGATGGCTCCGGTTGTCGCTGATGGCCTGGCTGGTGGTGACGGTGACCCCGCCGAGGGCGTCGATGAGGTGCTGGAAGCCGGCGAAGTCGATCTCGATGTAGTGGTCCATGCGGATGCCGGTCATCGTCTCGGCCGTCTTGACCGCGCAGGCCGGGCCGCCGATCGCGTACGCCTCGTTGAACATCTCGCCCCGGCGGGGCGGGGCCGTGCCGCCGCCGGGCTCGGCGCAGGCGGGGCGGTCGACGAGGGTGTCGCGGGGGATGCTCACCACGCTCGCCCGGTGGTGCCCCTGGTAGACGTGGACGATCATCGCGGTGTCGGAGCGGGCGGTGCCGTCGTCCTGGCCGCCGCCGGCCTTCTGGTTGCTGCCGGAGCGGGAGTCTGAGCCGAGGACGAGGATGTCCATCGAGCCGTTGTCGACGTCGGCCGGCCGGTCGCGTCCGAGGAGGGCGTTGATGTCGATGCCCCTGATGTTGCCGTTGAGCTTGAGGTAGAGGCAGCCGACGGCGGTGGTGGCCAGCAGGAGGAACGTCGCCACGACCCAGGCGGTGATCCGCAGGGCCCGTCGGCGGGGGCTGCGCCGGCGTCGCCGGGCGGCTCGTCCGTCGTCCGCGTGATCGGCCATCGGCTCCTCTGTCCTGATCGGCTCCTCATGATTGGGGTACCCGTTCGCGCGCCCGATCAGGCACGGGAGGGGTGCCCGCACAGGGCAATGACAGCGGGTCCGGGAGCGCCCCGCCTCGGGACGCGCCGGATCCGCCGCAGGTGAGAGCCATCCGGTCGGTGCCGCGGACGGGCTCGAGCGGCCGCGCACGAGCGGCGGGCGGGCACGAGCGGGTGGGGACGACGGAAGGCCGGTCCCGTCACCGAAGTGACGGGACCGGCCTCCTGGGCCGTGCCGACGCCGGGGCGTCAGTCGTTGTTGCCGCCCGGGGTGGTCTTGGCGATCTGCATCAGGAACTCGGCGTTGGACTTGGTCTGCTTCATCTTGTCCAGCAGCAGCTCGATCGCCTGCTGCGAGTCGAGCGCGTGCAGCACCCGGCGCAGCTTCCAGGTGATGTTGAGCTCGTCCGGAGCCAGCAGGATCTCCTCCTTGCGGGTGCCGGACGGGTCGACGTCCACCGCGGGGAAGATCCGCTTGTCGGCGAGCTTCCGGTCGAGCTTGAGCTCCATGTTGCCGGTGCCCTTGAACTCCTCGAAGATCACCTCGTCCATGCGCGAGCCGGTCTCGACCAGCGCGGTGGCCAGGATGGTCAGCGAGCCGCCGTCCTCGATGTTGCGCGCGGCACCGAAGAAGCGCTTCGGCGGGTACAGCGCGGTCGAGTCGACACCACCGGACAGGATGCGGCCGGAGGCGGGCGCCGCGAGGTTGTACGCGCGGCCCAGACGGGTGATGGAGTCCAGCAGGACGACGACGTCGTGGCCCAGCTCCACCAGCCGCTTGGCGCGCTCGATGGCGAGCTCGGCGACGGTGGTGTGGTCCTCGGCGGGACGGTCGAAGGTCGAGGAGATGACCTCGCCCTTCACCGACCGCTGCATGTCGGTGACCTCTTCCGGACGCTCGTCGACGAGGACGACCATCAGGTGGCACTCGGGGTTGTTGCGGGTGATCGCGTTGGCGATGGCCTGCATGATGATCGTCTTACCGGTCTTCGGCGGGGCCACGATCAGGCCGCGCTGGCCCTTTCCGATCGGGGCGACCAGGTCGATGATCCGGGTGATCAGCTGGCCGGGCTCGTTCTCCAGCCGCAGCCGCTCCTGCGGGTACAGCGGGGTGAGCTTGCCGAACTCCGGACGGCCGCGGCCGCTCTCCGGCGCCATGCCGTTGACGGAGTCCAGGCGCACCAGGGCGTTGAACTTCTCGCGGCGCTCGCCGTCCTTCGGCTGCCGGACGGCACCGGTGACGTGGTCACCCTTGCGCAGGCCGTTCTTGCGGACCTGGGCGAGCGAGACGTACACGTCGTTCGGGCCGGGCAGGTAGCCCGAGGTCCGGATGAACGCGTAGTTGTCGAGGATGTCGAGGATGCCCGCGACCGGGATCAGGACGTCGTCGTCGGCGACCTGCGGCTCACCCGCGAAGTCGTCGCGGCGGTTGCCGCCCCGCCCGCGGCGGTCGCGGTAACGGCCCCGGCGCCGGCGGCCGCTGCCGTCGAACTCGTCGTCGTCCTGGTGGCCGCCGCCCTGCGGACCGCCGCCCTGCTGCTGGCCCTGGGGGCCGCCGCCCTGCTGCTGACGCTGCTGGCCGCCGTCCTCGCCGCCCTTGCGGCGGTCGCGCTGACGGTCCCGCTGCCGGTCGCGGCGGCTCTCGCGGCGCTCGTCGCCGCCCTTGGCGTCGCCGGACCTGCCCTCGGCACTGTCCACGGCGGCCTCGGCACGGCCCTCGGCGGACTGCTCCGCCTTGGCGGACTCCGACTTGGCCTTGGCCGCGGGTGCGGTCTTCTCGCCGGCCGGCTGGCCGGGGATCTCGATCTGCTTCGGCTGCTGCTCGGCGCCCTGGTTCCCGGCCTCGGCGGATTCACCCGTACGGGTGCGCGAGGTCGCCCGGCGCTTCGGCTTCTCGGCGGCGGGCGCGCCCTCGGAGGCGGTGGCCTTGGTGCCGCTGCCGGACTGCGCGGCCTTGATGGTCTCGATGAGCTGGCTCTTGCGCATCCGCGCGGTGCCCTTGATGCCGAGACCGGAGGCGAGCTGCTGCAGCTCGGCCAGGACCATGCCGTCAAGACCGGTACCGGCGCGGCGGCGCCGCGCGGCGGGGGCAGTGGCAGCACCGGTGGCAGGCGCGGCAGCATCGGACGCGGCGACAGGGCTGTCTGCGCGTACGCCCATCAGATCGGTGGTGTCGCTCACGAAGGGTCCTTCCCTGGAGCGGACGTCGGCCTGTCTGGCTCGGCGACCGGTCGTGCTGTCCGGATCCGGTCCTTATCACTTACGCCGGACCCGGGGCGGTGGTCCGCCTGATGGCGGAGGAAATGATGTGGAACAAAAAAACACAGTTACCGGCGAGGTGAGAGTCCACTCTCGGGTGAAACGTCACCCGCGCCGTCTCCGGAGCGTGCTCGGCACTGCCCAGGCAGGCTGCCTATGCGGTGTGGGAGGCTCCCGGAAGAATGGGCGGTCCCGATGCGGGACACAAGGCACCGGGACAACAGGTCCAGCAGGCGGGCGCCTGAGTCCACGGGTGCAGCAATGAGATTAACACTACCGGATCCAACAAACATTCCCCCTCTCTACGACCGGCAATCGTGTCACTGCCCCACGGCGAGCGGCAGCACACTCGCCCCCGCCGCGTCGAGGGCCAGGCGGTTCGCCGCCCACCCCTCGGCCGCCAGCCGGGAGACCTTGTCGGCGGTGTCCTCGTCCGCCAGCGCCAGCACCGTGGGCCCCGCACCCGAGATGACAGCGGGGACGCCCTCGGCGCGCAGTCGGTTCACCAGTGCCGTGCTCTCCGGCATCGCGGGCGCCCGGTACTCCTGGTGCAGCCGGTCCTCGGTGGCGGGGAGCAGCAGGTCGGGGCGCCGGGTGAGGGCCTCGACCAGGAGTGCGGCGCGTCCCGCGTTGACCGCGGCGTCCACGTGCGGGACGGTGCGCGGCAGCAACCCCCGGGCGGTCTCGGTCAGCACCGGCCTGCCCGGCACGAAGACCACCGGAACGACCGACTCGCAGGGGTCCATACGGACCGCGTGGGCGGCCCCGCCCTCGGTCCAGGCCAGTGTGAAGCCGCCGAGCAGACAGGCGGCGACGTTGTCCGGGTGGCCCTCGATCTCGTTGGCCAGTTCCAGCAGCGCGGCGTCGTCGAGCTTGTCCTGCCCGCCTATCGTCACCGCGCGGGCGGCCATGATGCCCGCGCAGATGGCGGCGGAGGAGGAACCGAGGCCGCGGCCGTGCGGGATGCGGTTGGCGCACACGACCTCCAGGCCGCGCGGCTGACCGCCGAGCAGGTCGAAGGCGGTGCGCAGGGACCGTACGACCAGGTGGTTCTCGTCGCGGGAGAGCGAGTCGGCGCCTTCGCCGGCGATGTCGACGTGCAGACCGGAGTCGGCCACCCGGACCACGACGTCGTCGTAGAGTCCGAGCGCCAGGCCGAAGGCGTCGAAGCCCGGTCCGAGGTTGGCGCTGGTCGCGGGGACGCGCACTCGGACGGCGGCGGCGCGGAAGGCTGGTCCGGCCATCGTTCGATGACTCTCCTTGTTTCCAGGGCGTTTCTGCCTCGCGATGCCGCGGCATCGTTGCCGTACGGCGGCGAGGACTTGGGGGACCGTACCAAGGGGATCCCGCGAGGAGGATGCCAATGGCATGGGCCAGAACGGCGTGCGGCGGCGCCGGTGTGAGGCAAGCCTATCGAAGGAAGGTTCTCCTGCGACATAGGGCGCACGGACAGCGCGTGATGCGTGTCGCGTGCGGTTCCGTGCGCCCCTGTCGTCCCGCGGGGTCAGAGCAGTCCGAGCCGGTCCGCGGCCGTGTCGGCGTCCACCGGGACGGTGATGGGCTGCGGCGCGCCGGCGACCGCCCAGTCGGGGTCCTTCAGGCCGTTGCCGGTGACGGTGCAGACGATCCGCTGGCCAGGGTCGACCGCGCCCTGCTCGGCGGCCTTCAGCAGCCCGGCGACGCTCGCGGCGGAGGCCGGCTCGACGAAGACGCCCTCCTGCGCGGCGAGCAGCCGGTACGCCGACAGGATCTGACGGTCCGTCACCGAGTCGATCAGTCCCCCGGATTCGTCCCGCGCCTCCTCGGCGAACTGCCACGACGCCGGGTTGCCGATCCGGATCGCGGTGGCGATCGTCTGCGGCTGGCGCACCGGGTGGCCCAGCACGATCGGCGCGGCGCCGGAGGCCTGGAAGCCCCACATGCGCGGATTGCGCGTCGACACGCCGTCCGCGCGGTATTCGCGGTAGCCCTTCCAGTACGCGGTGATGTTCCCGGCGTTGCCGACCGGCAGCACATGGATGTCCGGCGCGTCGCCGAGCGCGTCCACGATCTCGAAGGCGGCGGTCTTCTGGCCCTCGATGCGGGCCGGGTTCACCGAATTGACCAGCGCCACGGGGTACTTGTCGGACAGGCCGCGGGCGAGGTCCAGGCAGTCGTCGAAGTTGCCCTCCACCTGCAGGATGCGCGCCCCGTGCACCAGCGCCTGGCCCATCTTGCCCAGCGCGATCTTGCCCTGCGGCACCAGGACGGCGCACACCATCCCGGCCCGCACCGCGTACGCGGCGGCCGAGGCGGAGGTGTTGCCGGTGGAGGCGCAGATGACCGCCTGCGCGCCCTCCTCCTTCGCCTTGGAGATCGCCATGGTCATGCCGCGGTCCTTGAAGGAGCCGGTGGGGTTGGCGCCCTCCACCTTCAGGTACACGTCGCAGCCCGTGCGCTCGGACAGCACCTGGGCGGGGACCAGCGGGGTCCCGCCCTCCAGCAGCGTGACCACGGGGGTCGCCGCGCCGACCGGGAGCCGCTCCCGGTACTCCTCGATGAGGCCGCGCCACTGGTGGGTGGCCGGCACGCGGCCGGCAGACACTGCGTTCATCGCTGGATTACTCCCCTTCCACACGCATGATGCTGGCGACGCCCCGGACGGTGTCGAGCTTGCGCAGCGCCTCGACGGTCGCCGCGAGCGCCGCGTCCGGCGCCCGGTGGGTGACGACGACGAGCGACGCCTCCCCGCCTTCCCGTCGCCCGCCACCACCCTGCTCGACGGCGGCTCCGTCGCCGCTGCCCGGATTCCTTCCCTGCTGACGAACGGTGTCGATCGACACCTGGTGCTCGGCGAAGACCGTGGCCACCTGGGCCAGGACACCCGGTTTGTCCGCCACGTCCAGGCTGATGTGGTAGCGCGTCACCACGTCACCCATCGGGCTGACGGTGAGCTGCGCGTACGCCGACTCCCCCGGCCCGGTGGTGGCGGCCAGCTTGTTGCGGCAGGTCGCCACCAGGTCCCCCAGCACCGCGGAGGCCGTCGGCGAGCCGCCCGCCCCGGGACCGTAGAACATCAGCTGGCCGGCGGCCGCGGCCTCCACGAAGACCGCGTTGTACGCCTCGCGCACGCTGGCCAGCGGGTGCGTCAGCGGGATCATCGCCGGGTGGACGCGGGCGGTGACCGAACGGCCGTCGGCGCTGCGCTCGCAGATCGCCAGCAGCTTCACCGTGCAGCCCATCTTCTTGGCCGAGGCGATGTCGGACGCGGTGACCTCGGTGATCCCCTCGCGGTGCACGTCACCGATGGTCACCCGGGTGTGGAAGGCGATGCCGGCCAGGATCGCGGCTTTGGCGGCGGCGTCGAAGCCCTCCACGTCGGCGGTGGGGTCGGCCTCGGCGTAGCCCAGCGCGGTGGCCTCGTCCAGCGCCTCGGAGTAGCCGGCACCGGTGGTGTCCATCTTGTCGAGGATGAAGTTGGTCGTGCCGTTGACGATGCCCAGCACCCGGTTGACCTTGTCGCCGGCCAGCGACTCGCGCAACGGGCGGATCAGCGGGATGGCGCCGGCGACCGCGGCCTCGTAGTAGAGGTCCACCCCGTGCTCGACGGCCGCGGCGTGCAGCGCGGCGCCGTCGGCGGCCAGCAGCGCCTTGTTGGCGGACACCACGCTGGCGCCGTGCTCGAAGGAGGTGGTGATCAGGGAGCGGGCGGGCTCGATGCCGCCGATCACCTCGACGACCACGTCGATGTCCCCGCGTTTGACCAGGGCGGTCGCGTCCGTGGTGAGCAGCTCGGCGGGCACGCCCGCGCGCACCCGGTTGGGCCGCCGTACCGCGATCCCGGCGAGCTCCACCGGTGCGCCGATCCGCGCGGCGAGGTCGTCCGCGTGCGTCGTCATGATGCGCGCCACCTCTGAGCCGACAACACCACAGCCCAGCAGCGCCACCTTCAGCGGACGCGTACGCATCATCCGACCTCGCTTCGCGGTTTACGGCTTTTCAAGCCTCTTGGACGGTCCCAGTCTCACGCACCGGACGGAAGTTTCCACGTGCTGTCCGGATCGCGAGACCGGTCTCCTTCTATGTGAGATTTCACGTCAGCCGACGTCGAGACGCAGGAGATCTTCTTCCGTCTCGCGCCGGACGATCACCCGGGCCTCGCCGTCCTTGACGGCGACCACCGGGGGGCGCAGGGCGTGGTTGTAGTTGCTGGCCATCGAGCGGCAGTACGCACCCGTCGCCGGCACCGCCAGCAGGTCACCGGGCGCCAGGTCGGCGGGGAGGAAGGCGTCGCGCACCACGATGTCGCCCGACTCGCAGTGCTTGCCGACGACCCGGCTCAGCATCGGCTCGGCGTCGCTCGACCGCGACACCAGCGCGACGCTGTACTCGGCGTCGTACAGCGCGGTGCGGATGTTGTCCGACATCCCGCCGTCCACGCTCACGTACGTCCGCAGGCCCTCCAGCGGCTTGATCGTCCCCACCTCGTACAGGGTGAACGCCGTCGGGCCCACGATCGCCCGGCCCGGCTCGACCGACAGCCGCGGGACGGCGAGCTCCGCGCCCCGGCACTCCCGGGAGACGATCTCCCCCAGCGACTTGGCGATCTCGTGCGGCTCGCGCGGGTCGTCGTCCGGGGTGTACGCGATGCCGAGGCCGCCGCCGAGGTCGATCTCAGGCAGCTCCACCCCGTGCTCGTCGCGGATCTGCCGCAGCAGGCCGATCACGCGGTGCGCCGCCACCTCGAAGCCGGAGGTGTCGAAGATCTGCGAGCCGATGTGCGAGTGGATGCCTACCAGTTCGAGCGAGTCCAGGCGCAGCACCCGGCGCACCGCCTCGGCCGCGTCCCCGCCGCCCAGGGAGAAACCGAACTTCTGGTCCTCGTGCGCGGTGGCGATGAACTCGTGGGTGTGCGCCTCGACGCCGACCGTGACGCGGACCTGCACCCGCTGCCGCCTGCCCAGCTTCTGCGCGGCGTCCGCCACCCGGACGATCTCCTGGAACGAGTCCACCACGATCCGCCCCACCCCGGCCTCGACGGCCTGGCGGATCTCCTCCGTGGTCTTGTTGTTGCCGTGCAGCGCGATCCGGTCGGCCGGCATCCCCGCGGACAACGCAACGGCCAGTTCCCCGCCGGAGCACACGTCGAGGTTGAGCCCCTCCTCGTCCAGCCAGCGCACCACGGCGCGGGACAGGAACGCCTTGCCCGCGTAGAAGACGTCGGCGTCCGCGCCGAAGGCCTCGCGCCAGGCACGGCAGCGGGCCCGGAAGTCGGCCTCGTCCAGGATGTAGGCGGGGGTGCCGAACTCCTCCGCGAGACCGCGGACGTCCAGTCCGCCGACGGTGGCGACGCCCTCGGCGTCCCGGGTGACGGTACGGGCCCAGACCCGGGGGTCCAGGGTGTTCAGGTCGGCGGGCGGCGCCGCGTAGTGACCCTCGGGGAGGACGTCGGCGTAACGGGGCCCGGCGGGGTGTGCGGAACGGCTCATCGTCTCGTGCTCTCTGCTCTCACAGGTGTCGGGGGGCGCTGATGCCGAGCAGGGTCAGGCCGTTGGCAAGCACGGTCCCGGCGGCGTCGGCGAGCGCCAGGCGGGCCCCGTGAACGGCCGAGGGTTTCTCCTCGCCCTTCGGCAGCGCCGGGCACTCGTCGTGGCAGCGCAGGAAGGCATCGGCCGTGCGCTCCAGCAAACGCGCCACCCGGTCGGGTGCGCCGTGCCGGGCAGCGGCCTCCACGGTGCGGGGGAAGTCGGCGATCAGGCCGAGCAGTTCGGTCTCCGCGGGATCCCGGCGGCCGGATTCGGCGCCGGGTTCCAGGCCCAGGTCATGGGCGTTGCGCAACAGGGCCCGGCTCCGGGCGTGAGCGTACCGGACCCGGAACAGGGGGTTGTCCTCGCGCTGCGCCAGGTGCGCCGCGGGGTCGGTGCGGGGGGCGTCCTCGGCGGGCGGGCGCAGCAGCGCCCAGGCGGTGGCGTCGGCGCCGAGGCTGCGGCGCAGCTCGTCCGGCGTCGCCCGTACGGGGTGCGGCCGCCGCGCGGGCGGCTCGACGCCGGTGGCCGCGTGGAGCCTGCGGAGGGCGGCGGCGTAGGCGTCGGCACGGGCCTCGCCGGTGGGTGCGGGGAGGGCCGCGGCCTCGTACTCCCCGACCCCGTAGCGGTGGCCCCGCTCGCGTACGAGATCGACGAGGGCCTCGTGGGACTCCCCCTGGAGGGTGATGTTCAGGAACCCCGGTGCGGCGACGTCCACCCGGGCGATACCGGGGGCGGCGGCGAGCCGGCGGCCGATGACGTCCGCGACGGCGAGCGGCGCGACGCCGGTCAGGGGAGCCAGCTGCAGGGCCACGTTGGTGGCGAAGTCCCCGCACCCGGGCCGCGGCGGCCTGCGCACGACGACCCGCTCGGGCACCGGGCCCGCGAGGCTGAGCTCGTCGGCCTCCACGGCACGACGGACCGTGGCGAGCACGGTGCGGGAGAGCTCAGCGGGGGTCACAGACGCAAGCGTAGGCGAGGAGGGGGGTACCGACGCGAACGGGTTTCACCCTTTGGTCACCCCTGGTCACCCGCGGTCAGGCAGTGCCCGGGGTGCCCGCCGACGCGCCCTGCTGGGGTGCGTCGATGTCCTTGTCGACGAGCCTGCGCACCACGTTGAGCAGCTCGCCGGGCTCGAAGGGCTTGCTGAGGAAGGCGTCCACCCCGGCGGCGACGCCGCGCTCCACCTCGGCCTGGGTGCAGGCACTGACCACGACGATCCGCACGTCACGGGTGCGGGGGTCCGAGCGGAGGCGGGCCGCCGTCCGTATCCCGTCCAGGCGCGGCATGACGACGTCCAGCGTCACCACATCGGGGCGCACCTGCTGCACCACGTCCAGGCATTCGGCACCATCGGCCGCGGTCACGACCTCGAAGCCCTCCAGCTCGAGGTTGACCCTGATCAGCTGCCGGATGACCTTGTTGTCGTCGACGACAAGCACCCGGCCGGACTCGCCCGGCACATTCAGAGCCTAGGCGCGCCGGATCGGATGCGTCCGCGTTTTCCCCATTCCTTCCCCGACCGGGGGACCCCGCCCCGGTGCGCAGGACACGCGCCGCCGCCATGGGCTATGCCACCGGCACCCGGCGC